>JAGWPH010000210.1 GCA_028870615.1 Betaproteobacteria bacterium | reverse complement strand
GGCCGAATCCTGTACCGGAGGCGGCATTGCTGCGGCCATCACGGGAATTCCCGGCAGCTCGGCCTGGTTTGACCGGGGGTTTATCGTGTACAGCAACGCCAGCAAGGTCGATCTGCTGGGCGTGGATTCCATACTCCTCATCGGTCAGGGCGCGGTCAGCGAAGCCGTGGTCCAGGCCATGACCGCAGGGGCCCTGGCGCGCAGTGCGGCCGATCTTGCGGTGGCGGTCAGCGGGATTGCCGGCCCCGAGGGGGGTTCGGTCGAGAAACCGGTGGGCACGGTGTGCCTGGCCTGGCAGCGCCGCGGACAGGCCGCTGTGGCGCAAACGGTGTGGTTGCCGGGCAATCGTCAGGAGGTTCGTGCCGGTACGGTGCGCCAGGCCCTGGAAGGGATTCTTCGGGTATTGGGATCCTAAGTCTTGTAAATTCCCGTGTACTGTATATAATTACAGTACACGGTTCAAACAGGCCGGGTCCGTCACTGTGATTGAACAGCAGTATTCCGGTGGCGCTATCATAATCCCGAATCGCACTTTGAAGGACTATCGACATG
This sequence comes from Betaproteobacteria bacterium, assembly GCA_028870615.1. GTDB lineage: Bacteria > Pseudomonadota > Gammaproteobacteria > Burkholderiales > Ferrovaceae > JAJZRV01. The sequence goes on along the minus strand of JAGWPH010000210.1, from coordinate 16,055 downwards.
GATGACCACAAAAGCAAGGCATTGGCTGCGGCGCTGTCGCAGATAGAAAAACAGTTTGGCAAAGGGGCCGTCATGCGGCTGGGCGAAACCGAAATCGTGCGCGATTTCGATGTGGTGTCCACCGGTTCCCTGGGGCTTGATCTGGCGTTGGGAGTCGGCGGATTACCGCGCGGGCGCATCGTTGAAATCTATGGCCCGGAATCCTCGGGTAAAACCACCCTCACCCTGCAGGTCATTGCCGAAATGCAAAAAAAAGGAGGCGTGGCCGCATTCATTGATGCCGAACATGCCCTCGATCCCGCATATGCCCAGAAACTGGGGGTCAATGTGTCGGATCTGCTCATCTCCCAGCCCGACACCGGCGAACAGGCGCTTGAAATCGCCGACATGCTGGTGCGTTCCGGCTCGGTGGACATTGTGGTGGTGGATTCGGTGGCGGCACTCACGCCACGGGCCGAAATTGAAGGCGAGATGGGGGACTCCCACGTGGGGTTGCATGCGCGCCTGATGTCCCAGGCGCTGCGCAAACTCACCGGCAATATCAAACGTTCCAATGCGCTGCTGGTCTTCATCAATCAAATCCGCCTCAAGATTGGCGTCATGTTCGGCAATCCGGAAACCACCACCGGCGGCAATGCGCTCAAGTTCTACGCTTCGGTGCGGCTTGATATCCGGCGTGTGGGGGCCATCAAGCGGGGTGAGGAAGTGATCGGCAGCGAAACCCGGGTGAAGGTGGTCAAAAACAAAGTGGCACCCCCGTTCCGCATCGCCGATTTCGACATTCTCTATGGCGAAGGCATTTCCCGCCATGGAGAAATTATCGAAATGGGTGTGGCGGCAAAACTGATTGAAAAATCGGGCGCCTGGTACGCCTATAAGGGTGAAAAAATCGGGCAGGGTAAGGACAATGCCCGCGAGTACCTCAGGGAGCATCCCGAGGTGTCTCAGGAAATCGAGGCCAAAATTCGTGCCGTCAGTGGCATCAAGGTGGCTGACAAGATTGCCGATAAGCCGGCTGATGCTGAACTTGCCGCACTCCACGAAGATTGATCCGTGTTCATGGTCAGCACTGACCTGCGTTCGCGAGCACTGACCCTGTTGGCCCGCCGGGAGCACACCCGGCGGGAACTCCTCGATAAACTCGCACCCCATGGCGCATCCGAAGAGGCCCTCGACGCGCTGCTCGATGAACTGACGCACGAAGGCCTGTTGTCGGATGCGCGTGCGGCCGAGGCCATCCTGCGTTCACGCAGCGGGCGTCATGGATTGCTCAAAATCCGTCAGGAGCTTCAGCAGCGCGGCGTTCCGGCGGAGGTGGCCAGCACCGTGCTGGGGGCGGCGCGGGAAGGAGAACTGGAATCGGCGCGACAGGCCTGGCACAAAAAGTTTTCTCACCCCCCCGCCAACGCAGAAGAGCGGGCCCGCCAGGGGCGCTACCTGCAAAACCGGGGATTCTCCCACGCCATTATTCAGCAGATCCTGCGCACCGACGATTGATGGAGCCTTTGGCGCCGGTTTTGGTAGAATTCACGGTTATTTCCGACTAATGCAGCCCAGGCCCCGGCCGGGGTTTGAGGATGCTCCATGAAATCCGCCGAAATCCGCGACAGGTTCCTCCAGTACTTTGCCCGCCATGGGCACACCATCGTGCCCTCCAGTCCGCTGGTGCCTGCCAACGACCCCACCTTACTGTTCACCAATTCCGGCATGGTGCAGTTCAAGGAGGTGTTTCTGGGTCAGGACAAACGCCCCTACACCCGGGCCACCAGCAGCCAGCGCAGTGTGCGTGCCGGTGGCAAGCACAATGACCTTGAAAATGTGGGTTACACCGCACGCCATCACACTTTTTTTGAAATGCTGGGCAATTTCAGCTTCGGCGATTACTTCAAACGCGAGGCCATCCACTTTGCCTGGCAGTTCCTCACCGAAGAGCTGGGATTGTCTGCGGACAAGCTGTGGATTACGGTGTATCACGATGACCATGAGGCGGCCGATGTCTGGCTCAAGGAAATCGGCATCGCGCCGGAGCGATTTACCCGCATCGGCACCGCAGACAATTTCTGGCAGATGGGCGACACCGGCCCTTGCGGTCCGTGCAGCGAAATATTTTACGATCACGGTCCTGAGGTGGCCGGCGGCCCGCCAGGGACGGCGCAGGCAGACGGCGATCGCTATATCGAGATCTGGAATCTGGTGTTCATGCAGTTCAACCGCGACGCGTCGGGAAAGCTGCATCCCCTGCCCAAACCCTCAGTGGATACGGGCATGGGACTGGAGCGCATCTCGGCAATTCTGCAGCATGTGCACAGCAATTACGACATTGACCTGTTTCAGGCATTGATCGCTGCCGCAGCGCGCTACACCGACACGCCGGACCTCTCCAGCAATTCCCTGAAGGTCATTGCAGATCACATCCGGGCCTGCGCCTTCCTGATCGTGGATGGTGTCATTCCCGGCAACGAAGGACGGGGCTATGTTCTGCGCCGGATCATTCGACGCGCCATTCGCCACGGCTACAAGCTGGGCCAGAACCAGCCCTTCTTCCATAAACTGGTGGCGGATCTCGCGGTGGTGATGGGTGAGGCCTACCCGGAACTGGTGGCCGCACAACAATCCGTGACGGGGGTGTTGCTCCAGGAAGAAGAACGGTTTGCCGAAACCCTTGAAAACGGCATGGCCATACTGGAAGCCGCGTTGCACCAGGAAGACCGCATGCTGGACGGTGAAACCGTGTTCCGCCTGTATGACACCTACGGCTTCCCCATGGACCTGACCGCAGACATCGCGCGCGAATGCGGCGTGGCAGTGGATCTTGCGGGGTTTGAACATGCCATGGAACAGCAACGGGAACGGGCCCGTGCCGCTTCCAAATTTTCAGCGCAGGGGTCTGTGGAATATCGCGGCGAAGCCACCGAGTTTCTGGGCTATGACACGCTCCATCACGAGGGCCGGGTGGTGGCGCTGTATCAGGAAGGCGTTGCTGTCCCCACGCTGGAAGCAGGGCAGTCTGGGGTGGTGGTGCTGGACCGCACCCCGTTTTATGCCGAGTCGGGCGGGCAGGTGGGCGATCGCGGTGAACTGGCCACTTCCCATGGCACCTTTGCGGTGGGCGATACCCAAAAAATCCAGGCCGGTGTGTTCGGCCATCTGGGCCAGGTGCTGACCGGTCGCATCACCGTGGGTGATGTGACGGAGGCCCGCGTGGATCCGGTAGCACGCCAGCGCGCAGCCTGGAATCACTCGGCCACCCATTTGCTGCATGCGGCATTAAGGAGTGTGCTGGGAACGCATGTGGTCCAGAAGGGCTCGTTGGTGGACCCTTTCAAGACCCGCTTCGATTTCTCGCACGACAAACCGGTGACGGAAGCGCAACTGCGCGTAATCGAAGCGCTCGTCAATCAGGAAATTCGTCGCAACCATCCGGTGGAAGTGCGCATCATGAAATACGACGATGCGGTCAAAAAGGGCGCCATGGCCCTCTTTGGCGAAAAGTATGAGGACGAGGTCCGGGTGGTGGGCATGGGCGATTTTTCCACGGAGCTGTGTGGCGGAACCCACGTTCACCGTTCAGGCGATATCGGTTTGTTTCGCATTGTCGGCGAATCGGGTGTGGCCTCCGGAGTGCGGCGCATCGAAGCCGTGACAGGAGAGGGGGCCCTGGAGATGACCCATCGCGAACAGGATCAACTGGCCGAAATCGCGCAGCGCCTCAAGGCGCAACCCCAGGAAATCCTCAGCAAGCTTTCTCACATTCTGGACAATGTGCGCACCCTGGAACGCGAGCTGGATCGCCTCAAATCCAAAATGGCCGTGAGCGACAGCGCCGACCTTATTCGCCAGGCCATTCAAATCAATCAGGAGGTGCAGCTGCTGTCGGTATGCTTGCCGGGTGCCGATGCCAAAACCCTGCGCGAAACGCTGGATGCCCTGAAAGAGCGGCTCCCCTCAGCCGTTATCGTGTTGGGTGCCGACAACGAAGGCAAGGTCAGCTTGGTCGCGGGCGTGACGCCCAATCTCACGGCGCGCATCAGGGCGGGCGAATTGGTCAACCATGTGGCGCGGCAGGTGGGAGGGAAAGGGGGCGGCCGGCCGGATATGGCACAGGCCGGTGGCACGGACCCCAGCCGTTTGTCGCAGGCGCTGGCTTCAGTTGCCGCCTGGGTGACTGAACGGCTGTAAATTCAGGCGGAGATATCGGGTACCAGGCTGGCCTCGAGGGCCGTGATCTGGTCCTTCAACTGAAGTTTGCGTTTTTTGAGGCGTTGCAATTCAATCTGGTCGGGTTGCGCATCCCGGGCCTTGCTGAGAATTTTTTCATCCAGGACCCGGTGTTCGTTTTGCAAACGGGCAATGCGGTCTCGAACGGATGGTGCTTCCATGGCTTTCCTCCCGCGGTTGGACTTCAGGACAGATCCACTTCCAGGTTATCGATCAAACGGGTTTTTCCCAGTCGTGCCGCTGCAACCACCACCAGCGCGCGCGCATGCGCATCGGGTTCCAGCAAGTCGGACCGGCGCCGGATGGCGATGTAATCGGTTTGCCAGCCACGCGCATTCAGGGCTTTGACGGCTTCTGACTCCAGGGCCGCAAAATCCCGATGACCCGTTTGCAACGCCTGGCGAATCCGGCTGATGTGATGGTACAGGGCAATCGCCTCGACGCGTTCCATGTGGTTCAGGTACATGTTGCGTGAACTGAGTGCCAGGCCATCCGGCGCACGGACCGTTTCCGCCGGAATGATTTCAATGGGCAAGGCCAGTTGTTTCACCATTTCACGTAACACCAGATATTGCTGGTAATCTTTTTTGCCAAAAATAGCGATCTGGGGTTGCACCATGTTGAACAACTTCAGTACGACGGTGGCCACTCCCCGAAAATGTCCTGGCCGGAAGGCGCCCTCCAGAATATTCTGGATGCTGGAGGGGTCTACCGTATATTCCTGGGGTTCAGGATAGACCTCCTGTTCGTCCGGAGCAAATACCACATTACAGCCCGCCTGGGCCAGGCGTGCGCAGTCGGCCGCCAGCGTGCGCGGGTAACGCGCAAAGTCTTCGCCGGGACCAAACTGCAGGCGATTGACAAAGATGCTGGCCACCAGGCAAGCCGCACGCGGTTTGGCCAGCTGGATCAGGTTGATGTGCCCGTCATGAAGATTTCCCATGGTGGGAACCAGGGCCACCTGGCGCTCGTCATACAACCGTGCGCGCAATTCGGTCACGGAGTGAATCACGTCCATGGGTGCTCCAAAAATTCAAAGTCAGCGAAAGGTGAATTGTCGCATGTCTAGCCGCGATTGAAGAACTCCCTGCGGCTGCGCAAATTGCCGATGCGCTCCACCAACAGGTCAAAGTCCTTGGGCTGGTCTACAAAGTTCAGGTTTTCGCTGTTGATGATCAGTAGCGGTGACGCATCGTAGCTGTGGAAATAGGTTGCATACGCATCTGCCACATCGCGCAGATAGCGTTCGGATATCGGGCGCTCCACGTCCCAGCCCCGGCGCCGCACGCGTTCGATCAGGACGTCAGCCGGAGCCTGCAGGTAAATGACCAGGTCCGGGGAGGCGGTGCGCGGTTGCAGAAAATGATACATGCGTTGGTACAGATCGAATTCATCGTCGGCCAGATTCATGCGCGCAAACAAAACATCCTTGTCCAGCAGGAAGTCCGCGACGGTCTGGCCGTCGAACAGGTCGCGTTGCTTGAGTTCGCCCGCCTGCAACGCGCGCTGGAAAAGAAAGAACATCTGGGCAGCAAAGGCATAGCGCTCCCGATTGCGGTAAAACCGTTCCAGAAAGGGATTGGACTGGGCATCCTCCAGCATCAGGCGCGCTTCCAGACGGGAGGCCAGGAGGCGCGCCAGGCTGGTCTTGCCTACGGCGATGGGGCCTTCCACCACGATGTAGCGATATTTTTCGGGGATGTTCATGATCGGCTAGGCCTCCTGAAGCGGCATGACCCGCTGGTCCGCGCATTGGCTCAACAAGGCGGAAAGAGAGCCCTGCCCAGGGATGTCGAGATCGGGCGCAAGCTCCTGGAGCGGGCGCAGGACAAAGGCCCGATGCCCCATTCGCGGGTGGGGAATGGTCAGGCGCGGGGTGGACAACTGCTGCTGGTCGTATAACAGGATGTCCAGATCGAGGGTGCGCGGTGCATTGGGAAATTCGCGCCGCCGCCCATGCCGGGCTTCAATGGCGAGCAGGGCATCGAGCAAGGCATCGGGACTCAGCTCGGTGCTGATACGGGCCACCGCGTTGACGAAGTCGGGTTGCTCCAGAAAGCCCATGGGGGCGCTGCGATACAGGCGCGAGCGACCCGTCAGGTGGCTCTGCGGCAACGTCGCCAGGTCTGCAAACCCCCGGACCAGATGATCTTCGGGGTCCTGCAGATTGCCCCCCAGTCCGATGTAGGCCGTGCTGCTCACGGGCGCCTTCGGCGACCACGGCCGCGTTTGGGTTTTTCTTCCGGCACCAGCATCGCTTCACGTTCTTCCGGCCCGACTTTCTGAAAATCCGTCCACCAGTCGGCAATGGCTTCATCCAATTCGCCGCTGTCGGCGCGCAGTAACATGAAATCGTAGGCGGCGCGAAAGCGCGGATGCTCCAGCAGGCGAAACGGGCGCTGTCCGGAGCGTTGTTCAAAGCGGGGTTGCAGGGCCCAGATTTCTTTCATCACCGCATCATACCGACGCGGGATGGCCAGTTTCTTGCGCTGGGTTTCGAGGATTGCGGACATGGATTCAAACAGCGCCGGCATGAGTTTTTCACCGGCAGCCTGGCGTCGTTTCCATTCATCCAGCACCGGATGCCACAGCAAGGAGGCAAACAAAAATCCGGTGGAAACCGGTTTGCCGTCGCGAACCCGGGTGTCGGTATTTTCCAGGGACTGGTGGATGAATCGTTCGCCTTGCGGTTGGTCCAGAATCAGGTCGAGCAGCGGCAGCAGATCGTGATGCAGGCCCTCGGTCCGCAGGCGCGCCACACAGGCATGGGCATGTCCGGAAAGCAGCAGCTTCAGGATTTCATCAAACAGGCGCGACTCCGGCACATTTAATAACAGGTCGGCCAGGTCCCGAATGGGGGCCCGGGTGGCCTGATCCAGATCCAGTCCCAGCTTGGCCGAAAAACGCACGGCGCGGAGCATGCGGACCGGGTCTTCGCGGTAGCGTGTGGCCGGGTCACCGATCATGGTCAGGCGTTTGGCATGAATGTCTGCCACGCCATCGAAATAATCCAGCACCTCGTTTTTGACCGGATCGTAGTACAGGGCGTTGACGGTGAAATCGCGCCGCGCGGCATCCTCCTCGATGGTTCCAAACACGTTGTCTCGCGTAAGGCGACCATGTTCGTCAGTCTGTTGCTGCGCATCTTCCCGGCCGGGGCCGCGAAAGGTGGTCACTTCCACCACTTCGTCGTGGCACATCACATGCACGATCTGGAAACGCCGGCCAATGGCGCGGGAACGCCGGATCAGGCGCCGCACCTGGTCCGGGGTCGCGTTGGTGGCCACATCAAAATCCTTGGGTTCATTGCCCACCAGAAGATCGCGTACGGCACCCCCCACGATATACGCCCTGAAACCGGCTTCCTGCAAGGTTTTGGTGACCCGCAGCGCACAGGCGCTGATCGCATCGGCGTGAAGACCATGCTGCGCCCCGGGCACAACGCGCAATTTTCCGGTGGGGGCCTTGGCACTGCGGCGCATGACGGTCCGGAAGAAGTTTCGAATCATGTCATCAGGGATGCAGCTGGATGATGGGCCAGTGTGCTGCGCGGGCATGGGCGCGCAGGGTGGCATCCGGGTTGACGGCAACGGGGTGGGACACGCGTCCGAGCAGGGGCAGGTCGTTAAGGGAGTCGCTGTAAAACACGGTGGTATTGAAATCGGACCAGCGTCGCCCCAGGGTCTGCAGCCAGGCATCCACACAGGCAATCTTGCCTTCGCGAAAGCAGGGCGTGCCTTGGGCCCTGCCGGTAAACTGGCCGTCGGCGCCGACTTCGGGTTCGGTGGCCACCAGATGATCGATGCCGAACGCGGCAGCGATCGGGCCAGTCACAAATCGGTTGGTGGCTGTCACGATGGTCACCAGATCGGCGCGGGCCTGTTCCTCGCGGACCAGTTGCCGGGCCTTGTGGCCGATCAGGGGGAGGATGCGTTCGCGCATGAATTGTTGATGCCAGCGATACAGTTCGGTGCGGCTGTGGCGGCCCAGTGGCCCCAGCTGAAATTGCAGGAAGCGCTGGATGTCCAGCGTGCCCGCTTTGTAATCCTCGTAGAACGCCAGATTCTGTGCTTCGTAGGCCTCACGATCGTGCACCCCCTGGGCGGCGAGAAACAGCCCCCACTCAAAATCGCTGTCGCCGGACAGCAGCGTATTGTCAAGATCAAAAAGAACCAGTCGCATCACATTTCAGAAAAACGGGTTTGAAGGGAGGCCAGGGCATCACGGATCAGCGGGATGGTAATGCTGGCTCGATGGGTGGAGAGAGACCACCGGTTGAGTTCCTGCATGAGGGCAAACAATGAGGCCGTATCGCGGGTCCAGTGCGTCAGGATATAACGGGCAGCTTCCTGCGGCAGGCTGACGCCCATCTGAGCCGCACGGGCCTGCAGCGCCGCCATTTTTTCCTGGTCGTCGAGGGAATGAACCCGCAACACCAGCCCCCAGCCCAATCGCGTCGCGAGGTCCGGCAACAGGGACAATTGGCCGGGGGGGCAGGGGCCGCTGGCCAGGAGCCGCTTCCCCTCGTCGCGCCGTTCATTGTAACGATGGAACAGTGACACGGCGCCTTCCGGGGACAGGCGGTCCACGTCGTCCACCAGCAGCAGCGGATGGGGATCCGATGCGAACCGGGTATCCGGTTGGCAGGCGACATAACGGGAAGGGACCAGTGCTTTCAGCAGATGGGATTTGCCGGCGCCGGGCTCACCCCACAGGTAGACGAAACGTTCCGGGCTCTTGCCGCCGACCCATTGGCGCAACGTCTCAACCACTTCGGCATTGCGGCCGGTCACGAAGTCTTCCAGTCGTGGTGGCCCACCCGGGGCGATGTCGAGGATCAACTGACGCATCAGACGGGCTCGTCATCCTGTAAGGCGCGATCCAGGCGTCCCAACGCCACCCGCAACACAGCCGATGTGGGCAGGGCAATCACGACGCCAAAAAATCCCAGCAGTTTTCCAAAAGCCAGCAGCGCAAAAATCACCATCACCGGATGCAGTCCGATGCGTTCTCCCACCAGGCGCGGCGTGATGAGCGTTCCTTCCAGGATATGTCCGGTGGCAAACACGGCCAGCACCGGCAGCAGCAGGTCCGCGCCTGGCCCCTGGATCATGGCAGCGAGCATGGCCAGCACAAACCCGGTAAACACGCCCACGTAAGGAATGAAGACCAGCAACCCGGTCATGATGCCGATGGCAACGCCGGACTGCAGGCCGATGAGATGCAGACCGATCGCATAGATGCTGGCCATGACCGCCATCACCACCAGTTGCCCGCGCAGAAACTGACCCAGCACCGTGTCGACTTCCTGGGCCAGGCTGATGGCCAGGAGGCGGTGCCGGGAGGGAACGGCTTCAAGCAGATTCACCATCAGGCGGTCCCAGTCCTTGAGCAGGTAGAACAACACCACGGGAACCAGAAGCAGGGTGATGAGCAGGCTGATCACCAGCGCGCCCCCTTCGCTGGCGGAGCGCAGCAGTTTCTGGAGCGCTGCCCCGGTATTGCCGATATTTTGTTGCAGCATGTCGCGCAACTGGTCGAGGTTGTTGCGCAGGTCAATGCCCAGGGCCTGCTGGAGATAGGGTGCGGAAACGTCGCGCACGTTGCTCAAGACTGCCGGAAGTTTGGCCAGAACCTGGTTGAGTTCGTAGTAAAGCATCGGCAAGACCAGGACACCGAAGGCAGCGCCGATACCCGTAAGGATCAGCAGCACCAGCAGCGCGGCCAGCGCAGGCGGAAACCAGGGACGGGTCAGGCGCCTGGCCAGGGGATGGCACACATAGGCCAGCAAGGCGGCAAGCACGAATGGCATCAGGATGGTCGAAAGGGTATAGATCAGCCAGGCGGCAAGTGCCGCGAGAGCGATGACCCAGGCGTTGATGCGGGAAGCAGGGCGAGTCGAAGTCATTTGCGATAGAATTTGGGGCCTGTAGGGCATCATTCACCCGATTTCACATTTTAGCAGGTCGCACCCGAATTGCTGGGTACGATTGTTCTGGAGAGTTTTCGTGGCAAACCAATCTGTGCCTCAAGGGGGTCTGTCTTATCGGGATGCCGGGGTCGATATCGATGCCGGCGATGCGCTGGTCGAGCGGATCAAACCGTTTGCCAAACGAACCCTGCGCCCCGAAGTGTTGAGCGGCATCGGTGGCTTTGCCGCCCTGGTGGAGATTGGCCAGCGCTTCCGCGAGCCGGTGCTGGTATCCGGTACCGATGGCGTGGGCACCAAGTTGCGGCTGGCTTTTGATCTGGATCGTCACGATACCGTGGGGATGGACCTGGTTGCCATGAGCGTCAACGACATCCTGGTGCAAGGAGCCGAGCCGCTGTTTTTTCTGGACTACTTTGCCTGCGGGCATTTGGATGTGGACGTTGCGGCCACGGTCATCCAGGGCATCGCGCGAGGCTGCGAGCTGGCGGGGTGTGCGCTGATCGGCGGTGAAACCGCTGAAATGCCCGGCATGTATCCGGAAGGAGAGTACGACCTCGCCGGCTTTGCCGTGGGGGTCGCTGAAAAATCCCATCTCATCAACGGCAGCACCATCGGCAGCGGTGATGTGGTGATCGGCATGGCTTCCAGTGGGCCCCATTCCAATGGCTTCTCGCTTATCCGAAAAATTCTGGACCGTTCCGGTGCGGCACTCGACGCGCCTTTGCCCGGAGGGCATGATCCCGGCAGGACGCTCGCGGATGTGCTGATGGAACCCACCCGAATCTACGTCAAACCCATCCTGGCACTGATGCAGCACGTCACGATCAAAGGCATGGCCCATATCACCGGCGGCGGACTGGTCGACAATCTGCCCCGTGTCCTGCCGGAAGGACTGGCGGCGGTGCTGCAACGACAGGCCTGGCCCCTGCCCCCTGTCTTTCAGTGGCTGCAGCAAGCGGGCGCCGTGGCAGAAAATGAAATGCATCGGGTGTTTAACTGCGGCATCGGACTGACGCTGGTGCTGGAGGCGCGAGAGCAGGAGACAGCGCTGGCTTTTCTCAGGAAGCAGGGGCTTGAGGCCTGGGTGATCGGGAGCATCGTGCCGCGTGCGGCGCACGAAGCGCCGACCCGGGTGGTGTGAGGGACCATGCGCGCGCGCATCGTCATCCTGATTTCAGGACGGGGCTCCAACATGGCTGCCATCCTGGCGGCCGGGTTGCCCCTTCAGGTGGCGGCGGTGATCAGCAATCTGCCCGAAGCCGACGGGTTGGAACTCGCCGCGGCACAGGGCATTCCCACGGTTGTGGTGGACCATCGGTTGTACCCCACGCGTGCGGCTTTTGATGCGGCGCTGGCTGAAACGATTGAAGGTTATGCACCGCAACTGGTAGTGCTGGCAGGTTTTATGCGCCTCTTCACGGCCGAATTCGTGGCGCGTTTTCGCGGGCGCCTGATCAATATTCATCCGTCGCTGTTGCCGTCTTTTCCGGGGCTTCATACCCATCGGCAGGCCCTGGCCGCCGGTGTGCGGATTCATGGCTGCACCGTGCACTTTGTCACGGAGCAGGTGGACCACGGCCCGATCGTCGCCCAGGCCGCGGTGCCTGTGCTGGCCGACGATACCGAGGCGCTCCTGGCCGCCCGGGTGTTGCGTTGTGAACATGTGCTCTATCCCCGTGTGCTGCAATGGTGGGCGGAAGGCCGCCTGGAAGACCAGGGCGGGGGCCGGATCCGGGTGCGGGGGTCGTTTCGAAGTAGCGGTTCCCTGATGACGCCTGAGCCGGACGCATGAAAGCCGGCGCGCGTTCCGGAATCCTGCTCGGGACGTTGCTGATGGCGGGGGGGTTCGGGCTGGGCGGCGTCCCTGCCGAAGAGATTTCCGGTGCCCGCCATGAAACCGTGCACGTGGTCTATCGCCTGTACTACAGCGGCGTCCCCGTGGGTGAAGTGACTGACCTCTGGACCCGTACCGGGACGTCCTATCGCATCAGCAGCGCAGCACAGCCCTATCCGGTCCTGCGCTGGCTGGCCCCTTCCTTCAGGGAAACCAGTACCGGTTCGGTGTCGGCCGACACCTTGTTACCCAGCCATTTTGAACATCGCCGCAGCGATGATGCGCAGACGCTCATGACCGATTTTCATTGGGACACGGGCGAACTGGTGCATCACTTCGATGGCAGGACCGAGTCGGTGCCGCTGCCGCCAGGAGCGCAGGACATGCTCTCCATCAAGTATCTGTATCGCGTTGCGGGCGATGCCATGCTGGATCGGGACATTCCCATGAGCACCGGCAAAAGGCTGGAGGTCCATCATCTGGTGCTGCGGGATGAGGAGGATCTGGATTCACCGGCAGGGCATTTCAAGACACGCCACGTGGTGGATCAACAACAACAGGCGCCGTCCCGATTTGAGTTGTGGTTACCGGAAGACCGGCGTTATCCCCCCATCCGCATGCAGGTGAGTGAACGGGGCCATCAATGGGAACAGCGCATGCTGCGAGTGGAGATTGAATGAGTCGCGCCATCAGCAAGACGATCACCAAAGGTCAGTTTGAAGCGCTGGTTGCTGCGCTGGAAAGGGTCATGCCGGCCACCCTGCCGGCAGACGTCGCCTTGCATCAATTTTTTCGTGACCATTCCGGGATGGGGATTCAGGATCGGGCCTTCGTGGCAGAGGGCGTCTATGCACTGTTGCGGCGGGTGGAACTGATCAAGGCGCTGGCTCCCGAAACTGCGCTGCGTCGCATGGCCCTGGCGACCTTGTATCGCGTTCAGGGACGCAGCGCCCGTGAGTTGCAGGCCTTGTGCCAGGGCGAAGAGGGCGCCTGGCTGGACACGCTCAAAACCCATCCGGTTCCCGATACGCTCGCGCTCCAGGCCGATTTACCCGCCTGGGTGGTTGAGCGGCTCCTGACCCAGTCGTCCGCAGAACAAGTCCTGGCCCTGGGGCGCGCACTGCAGGCGCCTGCTCCCCTCGATCTGCGCGTCAACACCCTGCTGACCACTCGTGAGGCCGTCCTGCAAGCGCTCGAAACCGGGGGCCTGAAAGCCGTTCCCACGCCGTGGTCCCCGATCGGAATCCGGTTGGAGGGGCGTCCTTCCGTCAATCGCCTGGCGCTCTTTGGGGCTGGCCATGTGGAAGTGCAGGACGAAGGCAGTCAACTGCTGGGGTTTTTGGTGGCACCGCGGCGGCGCGATATGGTGGTGGATTTTTGCGCCGGCGCAGGAGGAAAAACACTTATGCTGGGCGCTTTGATGCACAATCAGGGCAGGGTGTATGCGTTTGACGTGTCGGAGCGCCGTCTCAATAACCTCAAACCGCGCCTCAAGCGTTCCGGATTGTCCAACCTCAATCCGGTGTTGATTTCAAGCGAGACCGAGCCGCGGGTCCGGCGCCTCGCGGGTAAAATTGACCGGGTGCTGGTGGACGCACCCTGTAGTGGCCTGGGGACGTTGCGCCGCAATCCCGATCTCAAGCTGCGGCAGAATGAAGCGTCGGTGGCAGAGCTGGTGGTCAAACAGGCCGCCATCCTGAATGCGGCTGCAACCCTGGTTAAACCGGAGGGGCGTCTGGTGTATGCCACCTGCAGTTTGCTGGCCGAAGAAAACGAGCAACAGGCCGATCAGTTTGCTGCTGCGCATCCGGAATTTGCGGCCGTCCATTGCGGCGAATTGCTTGCAGCCCAGCAGATTCCGCTGGAAATGGGAGAACGGTTTCGTTTGTTGCCGCATCTGCACGGGACCGATGGATTTTTTGCTGCGGTGTGGGAACGCAAGGCGGGTTGAACGGGAGCACAGGGCATGGCGCAAACTCAGGAAATGTTTTCCGGATTCATGGAGTTCATCACGTCGCCGACCGAGGCCCAGCACCTCTGGCAATTGCCGGTCCTGTTGGTGGCTGCGCTGGTGGGTGCCGGGGCCTCCATTGCGATGGGGCGCGGGCTCAAGAGCGACAGCCGTGACGTGGAGCGGGTGCGACGTTTGCGCGGCATAGCTTTTGCCTTGGTGAGTGCCGTTGCGCTGATCCTGTTCAGTCGTTATTTTGGTCACGGCCGCCCCTCGACCCTGCTGCATATGGCCATCTCATTGACGCTGGCCCTCGCGGTGGCGCGGATTGGGGTGTATGCCCTGAATTATGGGATCGGGGTCTCTGCGCGCACCTTGACCCTGCAAACATTTTTTGTGCGCACGGTCTGGGTGTTGTTTGCGTTGCATGTGACCAGCCTGCTCGATCCGCTGATGGACCTGATGCAGGACATCGGGCTGACCATCGGCACAACCTATATTTCGCTGCTGCAGGTGCTGCAGGCCGTGGTTGTTGTGACGGTCATGCTGGTGCTGGCTTTGTGGATGGGGGGCGCCATTGAGCGCCGCCTGATGACCACCGATGCTTTGGACAAACATGTCCGCGTGGTGGTCGTAAAGCTGCTGCGCGGATTGTTGGTGTTTCTGGGTGTGGTGATCGCCTTACCCCTGGTGGGCATTGATTCCACTTTCCTGTCGATCCTGGGCGGTGCGCTGGGTGTGGGGTTGGGATTTGCCCTGCAAAAAATTGCCAGCAACTACGTCAGCGGATTCATCATCCTGATGGATCGCTCCATCCGAATGGGGGATGTCATCTCCGTGGATGGGCGCCAGGGCACCGTCATCCGCCTGGAGGCCCGTTGCATTGCGCTCAGTGCCACGGACGGGACGGTGTTCATCGTCCCCAATGAAACGTTCATGACCCAGACGATCGTCAACCACACCGTGCGGGGTGGTGGCGTTTGTCGTACGCTCAACCTTGAAGTGGTCTTTGGCAGCGACCTGGCACAGGTCCGCGCCGTGATGGAAAGTGCCGCGCGCCAGCAGTCCCGGGTGCTGTCCGAGCCGGCACCCTCCGTGGCGGCGCTGCGCTTTACCGGCCATGGTGTGGAATTGTCGCTTCAGTTCTGGATTGCCGATCCCGGGGCCAGCGACCTGGGATTGCGTTCGGACATCCTGCTGGCCATTCACCAGGGTTTGCGTCAGGCGCAGATCGCTGTCCCCTTATGCGATGGCGTTCAGCCCGGCCAAGTATGAAACGGATAGAATGGCCCAACTCGCTGAAACGATTGCCTTCTTGTACCATCTTTGGTAGCATGGCGGGTTGGCCTTAGAGGGAAGGAGCGGTATCCATGTTTTCAGGAGTCTTTAATTTACCGTGGTGGCAGGATGTTGTCGTTGCGTTGGTGATGACCCATATCACCATCGCCTCCGTGACTATTTTTTTGCACCGTCACCAGGCGCATCGCGCGCTGGAGCTGGCGCCGGCCATCAGCCATTTCTTTCGTTTCTGGCTGTGGATGACCACGGGCATGGTGACCAGGGAATGGGCTGCCGTCCACCGCAAACATCACGCCAAATGCGAAACAATCGAAGATCCCCATAGCCCGCAGGTGCTGGGCATCCATCGTGTGCTCTGGGGCGGTGTGCTGTTGTACGTCGACGAAACCCGCCGGGCCGGCACCTTGGAGCGTTATGGCCACGGCACTCCCGACGACTGGATGGAACGCCACGTGTACACCCGGCACAGCCATTTGGGCGTGACCCTGATGGCGCTGGTCAATATCGCGCTGTTTGGGGTGGTTCCCGGAATGCTGATCTGGGTCACCCAGGTCCTCTGGATCCCCTTTTGGGCTGCCGGCGTCATTAACGGCATCGGTCACTTCTGGGGGTATCGCAACTTTGAGTGCAAGGATGCCAGCACCAACATCGTCCCCTGGGGCATTCTGATCGGCGGCGAAGAGCTGCACAACAATCACCACACCTTTGCCACCTCGGCCAAGCTGTCCAATCGCTGGTACGAGTTCGACATTGGCTGGATGTATATCCGTCTGCTGGAAATGGTGGGTCAGGCCCGGGTCAAGAATGTGGCCCCTGAGGTC
>JAGWPH010000209.1 GCA_028870615.1 Betaproteobacteria bacterium | reverse complement strand
GCGCCCGCGCATGAAGGCCAACGGGGCCACCTCGATAATGCCGCGTTCAAACAGACGGCCCACGCGCTCATAACTCATCAGGTCATACAGTGCATCGTAGAGCGGGCGCAAGTAGGGATCCACTTTCTGGTTGAGGTCACCGGGCAGAAACCCCAGTTTCTCTCCGGCTTCCACGGCCGGGCGGACCAGCACAATGCGTTTGACCTCTTCGCGCTCCAGCGCATCCACGGCCGAAGCCATAGCAAGATAAGTTTTGCCGGTACCGGCCGGGCCCACGCCAAAGGTGATCACATGACTCTGGATTTGCTGCAGGTATTGCAGCTGGCGTGCCGAGCGACTTTTAAGATCGGGTCTGCGCGTACGCAGCTGTGGTTCAGCGCCGTCTGTGTTGGCAGAACCCGAGGACCCCATGACAGCCTGGCCCAGGGCCTGCACCAGCCCCAAGTGAATGTCCTCGGCAGAGAGATTGACCCGGGCATTGCGGTAAAAAGTTTGCAGGATCTCGGCAGCCAACACGGTCTTGTCCTTTTCCCCTTCCACGCTGAAATGTTCGCCGCGGCGGCGAATGGAAACGGCCAGGGTACGCTCGATTTGTTTCAGATTTTCGTCAAGCACGCCGCACAGGTTGGCCAGGCGATGGTTATTCACGGGCTGCAGGTCAAGTTCAAGGGTGGTCATGCGGGGGTGTTCAGGAAAGAATGACGATTTCGCCGCGCAGCGAATAATGCGCTGTGGCGGTGATGGTCACCTCCACAAACTGTCCGATCAGGCGCGCCTGCCCCGGAAAATTGACGACCCGGTTGTTGTCGGTGCGCCCGCGCAGTTCGTAGGTGTCGCGTTTGGCATGACCGTCCACCAGCACGCGCTGACGGGTGCCGACCATGGCCTGGCTGATGCGCGCCGCTGCAGCATCAGTTTTTGCCAACAAGGTTTGGAGGCGTGCCAGCTTGACCTGTTCGCTCAAGCCGTCGGGCAGCTCTGCTGCCGGAGTACCGGGGCGCGGGCTGTAAATAAAGCCGTAACTGCCATCAAAACCCACCACATCGATCAATTGCAGCGTGGCATTAAAATCGGCTTCGGTCTCGCCCGGAAAGCCGATGATGAAATCGCTCGAGAGAGAAATCTGGGGGCAGACCTCACGCAGACGGCAGATGATGGATTTGTATTCCAGCGCGGTGTAACCGCGCTTCATGGCGGCGAGGATGCGATCTGATCCCGATTGCACCGGCAGGTGCACCTGGCCCACCAGTTTGGGGAGCCGCGCGTGTGCATCAATCAGGCGCTGGGTAAATTCCAGTGGGTGGCTGGTGGTATAGCGAATGCGTTCGATGGCGGGAAGGGCGCTAACCTGTTCCAGGAGCGCCGCAAAATCAGTGTCTTCTGCGTTGCTCTCGAGATCGAGGTAAGCGTTGACGTTCTGACCCAGCAGGGTGACTTCCTTCACGCCGCGCGCTGCGAGGTCACTGATCTCACGCAGCACGTCGGGCAACGGGCGGGAAAACTCTTCACCCCGCGTGTAGGGCACCACGCAAAAACTGCAGTACTTGCTGCAGCCTTCCATGATGGACACAAAAGCCGTAGGGCCTTCCACCCGAGCCGGAGGAAGTGCATCAAATTTTTCGATTTCAGGAAATGAGATGTCTACCTGCGCTGTGCCGCTGCGCCGCCGCGCATCCAGAAGGGCTGGCAAGCGATGCAGGGTTTGCGGGCCGAACACCAGGTCCACGTAGGGGGCGCGTGCCACGATGGCATGGCCTTCCTGGCTTGCCACGCAGCCGCCTACGGCAATGACGAGACCGGGTTTGTCCCGCTTGAGTTCGGCCAGGCGCCCCAGATCGGAAAACACTTTTTCCTGGGCTTTCTCGCGTACCGAGCAGGTGTTGAGCACGATGACATCGGCCTCTTCGGCATGCTCGGTTTTTTCCAGGCCATGACTGGCGTACAACAGATCGGCCATTTTGTCCGAGTCATACGCGTTCATCTGACAACCAAAAGTGCGGATATGGACTTTCTTGTTCAAGGGGATAACTAATAGGGGACAGAACGCCATTTTACCACAGGGGACAGGCCTCACTAAAATGAGGCCTGTCCCCGATCTTTGGTCTTCAAAACGGGTTCCAGGTTTTTTCGGGCGTGTAATGCATGTAACCCACGCTGGCGCCGGTGCGTAGTCCCACTCCCAGACGGATCGGGGCAAGGATGATGCTCCCCCGTTGCTGATAGTTGAGGCCGGCACCGCCTACATAGTAAAAACTGCCATCCACTCCCGGGTAACGCTGGAAGATCTTGTCTGCTGAAGGCAGGTGATAGACCAGGATAAAAACTTTGGAGGCGTTGCCACCGAAGTCGAAGCCCAGCGATGGGCCGGTCCAATAAACTTTCCGGTCACCACCGCTTTTTAACGTCAACATGCCGTCACCATAGCGCAATCCCACCGCCATGGCGCCGCTGGCTTCTTCGCCCTTGATGTAGCCGTTAGGCCGCCCCTGTTCCTTGAAAGCTTTTTCGATCAGTTTAGCCAGCCCCTCCGTGGTGTTTCCAAAAAAATCCGCGGCATCCTTGAGGATGGAGTCCTGATCATAGGTGTCTTCGTTTTTGGCGGCAGCAGGATAAGCCAGCACCAGGCTTAACAGGGCCACTCCGATCAGGTGTGATGAATGCAGGTATCGAATCATGAGTCACCTCGCAGGCAAAGGTAGAGAGAGGTGTATTCTGCCACAGGAATACCGGGTTGCGATGGGACTTGAAGTCAGACTCGTGGCAGAATGGGGTATCCGATATCCAACCTGATGTCTTTGTGAGCCCAAGACGG
>JAGWPH010000208.1 GCA_028870615.1 Betaproteobacteria bacterium | reverse complement strand
ATTGGCAAGAAGGGCTATGAGCTGGTCGAAGCCGAAATGAAATCGCAGCTTGCTGAATCCGAAGCGCTGCGTGCGCAATTGACGGACATGGTGGCCGATGATGTTGGGGCTTTCAACCAGTTGATGGCGGCCTATCGGATGCCCAAAGAGACAGATGAACAGAAAGCTGTGCGTCATGAGGCCGTACAGGCAGGGCTGAAACAGGCTACGCGTGTGCCGCTGAATTGTGCCAAAACGTGTGCTGCGGTGATTAGGGTGGCTCAACGTTCGGCCGAGCATGGCAATCTTAATGTGATCAGCGATACCGGGGCGGGTGTGCTGGCGTTGCAGGCTGCATTGCGTAGCGCCGCACTCAACGTTTACATGAATACGCCCTTTATCAAGGATCCTGAGTTTGTCACGTCAGTGCTGGAGGACCTCAATGCCTTGATGACAGAATACCTGCCCCGGACCGAAGCGGTTTACGCCAAGGTCAGAAGCAGGATGGGGTAAAAAAAGGATCCGTTTTAGAACCGGTTGTAAAGTCGCTGAATGGTTTCTTGCTGTTCCTGGATCACGGACTTGACCAGGTCGCCAATGGAAAGCATGCCCACGACGCGCCCGCCGTCCACCACAGGCAGGTGGCGCATGCGTTTTTCGGTCATGATGGTCATGCAATCTTCCTGAGTTTGTCGCGGCGTCACGGTCACCACGGGTGAAACCATGATGTCCGATACGGATGTTTCCCCTGACGTCTTGTCCATTAGGGCCACTTTGCGCGCGTAGTCCCGCTCCGACAGAATGCCCACAAGATCGTCGCCGTCCATGACGAGCAACGCACCAACATTTTTTTCTGCCAATAGGCGCAAGGCCTCAATCACTTTGACGTTGGGGGCAATCGACCAGAATCCCCCGGGTTTGGTGGTTAACAGGTCTTTGACGCTTTTCATGAGCACGGCTCTCCTTGGTCAGCTGTTGACGTAATTTTCCAGTTGATGAATGGTTTCTTCCTGCTCCATGAGGGCGTCCTTGACCAGATCGCCAATGGAAAGCAGGCCGACGACACGGCCGTTGTCGACGACGGGCAGATGGCGCGCCCGTTTGTTTGTCATGAGGGCCATGCAATCCTCACGGGATTGTTGCAGCGTCACCGTCATTACCGGGGAGACCATGATATCCGAGACTGGAGTGTCAACGGAAGTTCGTCCCATCAACGCCACTTTGCGCGCATAGTCTCGTTCGGAGAACATCCCGACCAGATTGTCTCCATCCATGACCATCAGGGCGCCTACATTTTTTTCGGCCATCAGCCGCAGCGCCTCGATGATTTTAGCATTGGGCGCGATGGATAGGAGTCCTGCAGGCTTTGTTTTCAAAAGGGTCTTTACGCTTGTCATTGCTGTTCCTCCTCTGGAAATCTGTCGGAGTTACAAGTTGGGGTAATTCGGCCCACTCCCCCCCTCAGGAACCACCCAGCGAATATTCTGTGTGGGGTCCTTGATGTCGCAAGTCTTGCAATGAATACAATTTTGTCCGTTGATCTGAAGTCGCGGTCTGCCCCCTGCATCCCGCACGATCTCATACACGGCAGCAGGGCAATACCGAGCTTCAGGAGAATCATACACCCTAAGATTGGTTTTAATCGCTGTCTCGGAATGCAACAATTTCAGATGGAGGGGTTGATCTTCCGGATGGGAAAGGTTGGTGAGGAATACGGAAGAGAGACGATCGAAAGTAATGTGCCCATCGGGTTTTGGATAATTGATTGGGGTGCATGCGGCGGCCGGCTTAAGTTGCTCGTGATCGCGCCGATTGGACAAGGTCCAGGGTGCTTTACCGCGAAACACCCAAGTGTCCAGGGCTGCAAGGGCCAATCCACCCCACAATCCCCAGTGGAACCCAGGACGGATATTGCGTACTGCCTTGAGCTCTTCCCATAGCCAGCTTGCTTGCATACGTTGCGAATAATCTTGGCAGAGGGTGGCTCCAACAGCCCCAGACAAGTGCGGGACAAGGGCTTCGGCCGCGATCATTCCAGATTTAAGCGCAGTATGGCTGCCTTTGATTTTGGGTACGTTGAGAAAGCCGGCGCTATCTCCAACCAGTAGTCCGCCGGGAAAAGTAAGGCGGGGGATTGACTGCCACCCTCCCTCCGACAAGGCCCGCGCCCCGTAGGCAATGCGTCGTCCACCTTCGAAAATGGGCCGTATGGCAGGATGCGTCTTGAAGCGCTGAAATTCTTCAAACGGGCTAAGGTAGGGGTTCTGGTAATCCAGCCCAACCACAAATCCCACTGACACCTGATTGTCTGTCAGATGATAGAGCCAGGAACCGCCATAGGTATGGTTGTCGAGAGGCCAGCCAACCGTGTGGACCACGCGCCCGGCGGCATGATGCGCCGGGTCGATTTCCCACAGTTCCTTGATCCCGATGCCATAAGTCTGCGGGCTGCAGTCCTGGTCCAGGTGAAAGCGCTCCATGAGCAGGCGTGTCAGAGATCCGCGGCAACCTTCGGCAAACACTGTTTGCCGCGCCATCAAAGCCATGCCTCGCTGAAAGCGCGGTCCGGGCTGACCATCCCGGCCAATACCCATGTCGCCGGTGACAACCCCCACCACTTCGCCCTGATCGCCATACAGAATTTCTGCGGCTGCAAAGCCAGGATAGATTTCCACACCCAAGGCCTCTGCCTCGGTTGCAAGCCACCTGCAGACCTGTCCCAGACTGACGATGTAATTGCCGTGATT
>JAGWPH010000207.1 GCA_028870615.1 Betaproteobacteria bacterium | reverse complement strand
GGTGCTCTCGTCGGCCGCGAGGATGCCCTTGCCATGCGCTGTCAGTGCGGCCACTGTTTTTTCCATTTCTTCTAAGGGTATCGACATGGAATCTCCTTCAGTGTTCGAAAACTGTAAATTTTATATCGCATCAGCAATCCTCCCAAAAAGTAATCATTGCGTCAGGAATCTACGCTATCTTCAGATGAGAGAACACCAAGACCTTTACCATGTCCAGGACGAATGCAAACACGATTGCCGCAAGAAGCGTGCCGACTACCACCAAGGCCGGCAAGGGGGTCATTGCAATTCCGCCGATGGCTAATGTCGAGGTGATAAGAATATCGGTTATAGAGGACACGGCAAGCATGAGACTAGGGCGAGTGCCCCATAGATGCCTACGTTCTCGAATGGCATAGAGCGTTGCCTGGCTCCCTAGCACCAGGGCCGCAAATGACAAGGTTCGCATCTCTCCTATGCCAAGATTAATTTTAAATTTTCCGATGAGTAGGACGCCCGTGCAAAAGACCAGAAGACAGGTCCCCATGGCGATCCCCGCTATCGTCAGTTTGCCTATGTACCACGAATTTGGTTGTGGGGAGGGCCGCACGTTGTCGGTAGTCAACGACATTGAAAGAAAATCTCCGGTGATCATTACAATGACCATGAGCAGCGGAGTCAAAATTGCATGTCCTGTGATGATCAATCCTAAGGCCAGGAAAAGCACGGTCACAATTTTCTTGATGATGAGGTTCAACGCGTAGGTTTGAATGCGCTGAAACGTCACCCGGCCTTCCTTGATCGCGGCAACAATGCCGGCGAGCCCAGGCTCGGTCAACACCATTCCTGCAGCCGATTTGGCAACGTCGGTTGCTGTCATGACTGCAATACCAATTTGCGCCTGGCGCAAAGCCGGCGCGTCGTTGGCGCCGTCGCCGCACATACCGACAGTGTGGTCACCTTTCTGGAAGGCCTTGACCAATTTGTACTTGTCTTCCGGAAGAACACCTGCGAAAACGGAGAACGTCTCAGGGTGGACATCATCTGGGATGGGCCCGGGTGGACAGGTCGCACCGTTGAGCCCAACTGCATGAGCCACAATGGCTGCCGTCGTCGGTGCGTCACCCGTCACCATCACGGTGCGTACGCCTAACGTACGCAATTCTGTAACGAGCGCTGCAGAGTCTGTCCGCGGTGGATCGCTGAGCGCGATAAGCCCGGCCAGCTTCATCGCTGTAGGGGATCCAACGGCCACCGCCAGAACTCTGAAACCCTGCGCTTCCAGTTCGCTGGCTGCTGTTGTTGCGATCGGTGATGGTTGTGTCAAACCGGCAACTACGGCAAAGGCGCCCTTTATAACACGCTGTGTTTCACCGCCTGGGTCGGTAACGGTTGCTTCGGACATTTTTGTCGCCGGATCGAACGGTAAAAACTTCACCAGGTGCGGTACATTGGTGTTGTCCTTGCTGCCGGCGGCTGCCCGGATGGCTGTGTCTACCGGATCCTGCCCGCCATCCGAACTGGCCAATGCGGCCAGTATGAGCACGCGCGCAGCGTCATAGTCCGGCATCGGACGGACTGTCGTCACAGTCAACTCGTTGCGTGTCAACGTGCCCGTCTTGTCAGCGCACAGGACATCCATCGTTGCAGCTTCATCCACTGCAGAGAGGCGGGTGGGTAGAACCCCCAGCTTGGCCAGAGCCCGGGCACCGAGCGCTGACGCCAGGGTAAAAGTGGCTGGTAAGGCAACGGGTATGGAGGCCAGAACAGCCGTCAGGATGAGGGGAATGACCTCGGTGAGGGGCAGCTTTAGAAAGTAGGCGTAAGCCACCAGTATCACAATGACAACACCATTGAATGTGGCAAGATTGCGTACCACGCGCATTACCGCTTTTTGTTGGGAGCTTGTGACATGGGCGGTCCGGACAAGTTCTGCAGTGCGGCCGAATTTGGTGCGGGTTCCGGTAGCTGTGACCTCCGCCACTGCCTCGCCGCGGCGTACCAACGCGCCTGCATAAGTTTGCAGACCCGGGCCAGCTTCAATGGGTATTGATTCGCCGGTGAGCATGGATTGGTCGAGCAGGATTTGTCCTTCGGTAAGACGTACATCCGCGGCAACCACCCCCCCAAGTGAAAGTTTCACCACGTCACCAGGCACCAGGTCGGTGGCGGGAAGAATTACCCAGGCATTGTCGCGTCTTACAGAGGCGTTCAACGCAAGACGCGACTTCAGTGCTTCAAGAGTTGCCTGGGCGCGCCCCTCCTGAAAAAGTCCGAGAACGGCATTGAATATCAGGAGGCCCGCAATGATCACTGCTTCGACATCGTCACCAAGCGCAACTTGGAGCACGATCGCCGCCTCAAGCAGCCAAGGGACAGGGGCCCATAGCTTACCCAATGCCCTACGCAAGGGATGAAGCGTCGTTTCCGGCATTGCATTTGGGCCGTACGTCTCCAGCCGGCGGCGCGCCTCATCGCTTGTGAGGCCACTCGATGAGGCCTCTCCGTTGACAGCGGGTTTTAACGTGATATCTGCGCTCATTTCCGCTCCTGGATCAACGCTTGGTGCGAGATATTCATATGCCTTCTATAGCCAGGCCCGTCATGGGACTCTGCTGGTAACAAAATAAGACATGCGCATCGTCGAAACTTTATGGTGTATTGATTGGTCAGAATACTCTGTTCGCTGGCGTACGGACGGCGTGACGGTAAGTGTTGAAAGATGCAAACTATATGGGATCACGGCATAAACGGCAATGAACGGAATTTATCTTGGGCGCTTACCGGAACACGATCCTCTGCATGGTTATCTCCAGCATGACATACAGCCTCAAATGAGTGGCATCTCTCCTGGCTCGCAGTACCGTGTATTCAAGCTTAACGGTTCAAACGACGTGTATCTGTATGAAGACCGCAATACCGGCACAAAGGTCATAGGCAAGTTTTTTCTCTCATCACGACAGAAAGACGCAGGGAAGGCGTGCTCGCGCCTGACGCGTGAATTCGACAATCTCTGTATGATGCGCGAGTATGGGATGAAAGGCTATCATCACCACGTAGTCAGGCCGCTTGGCCGCAACTATTCCATGAACGCACTTCTGGTCACAGAATGTTGCGAGGGACAACTGCTCAGTGAAGTGATTCTGGAGGTGATTCGGAGCGGTGATCATGGAAAACTCTACTACAAACTCACCGCACTCGCGTACTTCATGGCGACTTTTCACAATCGAACAGCCATGGGTGTCGGGGTCGAGTTTCATCAAGACTGCGATTACATGGATCGTCTGGTCGAAAAGCTACTTAAAATCGGGGCAATCGGAGGAGACGAATCGCGCGAGTTGTACTGGCTGCGCGACCAGTGGCGCAATCAACCAAGAATGTGGGAAGACCAGAAAGTACTTGTCCATGGCGACGCAACACCTGAGAACTTCATGTTCGGAAACGGATTAGAAGTCGCCACGTTTGATCTGGAGAGAACCAAGCACGCTGATCGCGTTTTTGATACTGGACGTATTGCCGGAGAATTAAAGCATTTTTTTATGCGTGCAACTGGCAACAAATACGCTGCAGATCCCTACATTGGCCACTTCCTATGGGAATATGCCTGCCACTTCCCAAACCGCGATAGCGCCTTTCGGTCGATCACTGGTAGAACGCCTTTCTACATGGGAATTACATTACTGCGCATTGCGAGAAACAACTGGATTGAACCAGAATACCGTCATCGCCTGATCTTTGAAGCGAAAGAATGCCTGAGGAGGTTTTGACGATGATCAAAGGCATTATTTTCGATATCAATGGAACGCTTACGGATATCCACACCAACGAATGGCATGATGATGTGTATCGCGTCATCAGCAATCTTCTTTCATATCAAGGCATATCGCTCGAACCCAATGTGGTGAAGTATTTTTACTTTCAGATCATGAAGGAACAGCGTGCGGCAAACATCGACCGTTATCCGGAAGTTGATATCATAGGGATATTTCGTGAAATTATTGCC
>JAGWPH010000206.1 GCA_028870615.1 Betaproteobacteria bacterium | reverse complement strand
TGCCAACGTGGTGATTCTGACTCTTGATGCACAGCAGGACATTTCCGACCAGGACGCTCATATTGCCGGATACATTCTGAATGCAGGGCGTGCGGTGGTGGTGGCCGTCAACAAATGGGACGGGCTCGAAACTTTTCGCCGGGATACGGTCAAGAGTGAACTGGCTCGAAAACTGGGCTTTCTTGATTTTGCAAGCTATCTATTCGTCTCTGCATTGAATGGAACCGGGATAAAGGGTCTGTTGCCTGCAGTGGATGCGGCTTATGCTGCAGCCATGGCCAAGCTTTCCACTCCGAAGCTTACGCGGATACTGCAAGCCGCAGTCACCCAGCATCAGCCCCCCAAAGCAGGCCCATTTCGCCCCAAGCTGCGCTATGCCCATCAGGGTGGACACAATCCTCCCATTGTTGTAATCCATGGGGCAGCTATTGCGCACATCTCGGAGACCTATCGGCGCTATCTGGAAAATACCTTCCGGAACGCCTTCGAACTTAGGGGTACCCCATTACGCGTGGAGTTTCGCCAAGGGCACAATCCCTTTGCAGATCGTAAACCCAAGCCGTTGACTGAAGCCGAGGAAAACCGATTCCGCCGGGAGCGACGGCGTGGCCGTAAGTTGTTTGGAAAACAGTAACCCCCTGATGGCAATTGGTAATTATTTACAATAAGCAGTACAATCACTCGGCAAATCTATTTTTTAAAGACAATGGCTTTTGGAGATAAAAATAATGAGCACGAAAGGGCAACTCTTACAAGACCCGTTTCTCAACGCACTCCGTAAAGAACACATTCCTGTCTCGATCTATCTGGTCAACGGGATCAAATTACAGGGGCAGGTAGAGTCCTTCGATCAATACGTCGTGCTTCTCAAAAATACCACCACCCAAATGGTTTATAAGCACGCCATTTCCACGGTTGTACCGGCACGTTCAGTGTCTATGCCTACAGAACCCAGTTCCGAAAGCTGATGGGGCAATGACGGATTCTGGTCCCTTGGTGGGCCGGGGTCGCAAATCCCCAACCAGAAAACCCGATGTGGTTGGCGCTCTGGAAAACACAGGGCAGGCCGTTGGCCATCCCCAACACGCAATACTGGTCAGTCTGGACTTGGGCCGTGATCTCGACAGTGTTGATGAGCTGGCATTGCTCGCCAGTAGTGCGGGCTTGACGGTGATGGGTATTGTATTGGGGAAACGCATCAAACCGGATTCGAGCACCTTTGTGGGAAGCGGTAAATTGCGGGAAGTGGCAGAACGGGTGCGCGCTACCCAGGCCGGCCTGGTCATCCTGAACCACAATATCTCCCCGGCCCAGGAACGCAACCTGGAACGCACGCTGGGGTGCAGGGTCATCGATCGCACCAGTCTGATTCTGGACATTTTCGCACAGCGCGCCCGGAGCCATGAAGGCCTGCTCCAGGTTGAACTCGCCCAGCTAGAGCGCCTTTCCACGCGCCTGGTCCGTGGTTGGACCCACCTGGAGCGTCAGAAAGGCGGGATTGGGCTACGCGGTCCGGGCGAAACGCAGCTCGAAACTGACCGTCGTTTGCTGGCAAAACGAGTCAAGACACTGAAAGAACGCCTGGAGAAGGTTCGACGCAGCCATCGTACGCAACGTCAGGGACGCGGTAGGGCGGGGGTTTTGCAGGTTTCCCTGGTGGGGTACACCAATGCCGGAAAATCTACCCTGTTTAACCGACTCACCCATGCCAAAGCCTACACCGCAGACCAATTGTTTGCTACGTTGGACACCACCACACGCAAACTTTATCTGGGCCCTGAGGCGAGTGTCGTGTTGTCGGACACGGTAGGCTTCATCCGCCATCTGCCGCATACGCTGGTCGCCGCTTTCAGGGCCACGCTTGAAGAAACCCGCGATGCCGATTTGCTGGTGCATGTGGTGGACAGTGCGGACCCTGAACGCGAGGAGCAGATCAAAGCCGTTAATGAGGTCCTTGCGGAAATTGGCGCGGATCAGGTGCCCCAACTGCTGGTTTATAACAAAGTGGACCGATTGTTGTTAGGTCAGACAGGGATAGAGCGAGATGCCTATGGTACAATTTCATCGGTTCGGGCAAGCGCTTTGACAGGGGCCGGGGTGGATTTTATCCGCCAGGCATTTACTGAAAGGTGCCAATTCCCGCGACAGGTAGCCGAGCGACCCGATGCTTCCACCGAGAAACAGACTGAAGATCCCAATGGCACAGAATGATCCCCAGTGGGGAAAAAATAACAATGACGGACCCCCAGATCTTGACGAGATCTGGCGCCGCCTTGTTCAGAAGCTGAAGTCGAAAGGCGCTCCTGGCCAGACCCCCCCCCGTGCACCCGGTGCGCCCTCCGGTCCCCGTAACGGGCCGAGGTTGCCCGGGGGTAAGAGCGCCCTGTTGGTGCTGTTGGCGGGACTTGCGATAGTTTGGCTGTTGTCAGGGTTTTACATTGTAGATGCAGGTCGGATCGGCGTAATCCTGCGCTTTGGCAAGTTTCAGGAAACCACCGCACCCGGCCCCCATTGGCACCTGCCGTACCCCATCGAAATGCAGGCTGCAGGCAGCCCGCTCAATGTGGCGCAGGTACGTACGGTGGAACTTGGTTATCGCACCAATCTCAAATCCAAAGTCCTGCATGAGTCACTCATGCTGACAGATGACGAAAACATCATAGACAACCAGTTTGCCATCCAGTACACCATCAAGGATCCCCAGGCTTTCCTGTTCAATAACCGTGATCCCGACGAAGCAGTCATGCAGGTGGCAGAAACAGCCATTCGTGAAGTGGTGGGGCGCAATAAGATGGACTTTGTCCTGTATGAAGGTCGTTCGCAGATTGCGGATGAATCCGCCCGTTTGATGCAGGAAATCCTGGACCGGTACCAAACCGGTATTGCCATAAGCAAGGTCAATATGCAAAACGCGCAGCCCCCCGAACAAGTTCAGGCGGCCTTCGACGATGCGGTCAAAGCGGGTCAGGACAGGGAACGTCAGACCAATGAAGGACAGGCGTATGCCAATGACATCATTCCCAGGGCCAAGGGTACAGCTTCGCGCCTGCTTGAAGAAGCGAAGGCTTATGCGCAGCGGGTTGTCATCCGATCCGAGGGCGATGCTTATCGTTTCAAGCAGGTGCTGAGTGAATACGTCAAGGCACCCGAAGTGATGCGCCAGCGCTTGTATCAGGACATGATGCAACAAGTGTTGGGCAACACTACCAAGGTGGTTGCTGACCAGAAATCAGGAACCAATTTGCTGTACTTGCCACTGGACAAGCTAATTCAAGCCAGCGGCAGCTTTACTGATGGCGCGGCTGACAACGGCGCGGCAGCAGGGCGTGTCTCCTCAGCGCCTCCTGCCGCGGTGCCCTCCGCACCCGTCAGCACTTCCGCAGCGGCTCCTTCAGTTTCTCCTCCCCAAGTGGATGCAGGGCCGGACAGCCGCTCCCGCGATGCTTTCCGAACGCGTGACAGGGAGCCACGACCATGATGAAAGATATGGGCGCCTACCTGATCGGCATTGTCGTCGTTGTGCTTCTGGCTGCGTTCAGCCTGTATACCGTTAATCAAACCCAGCAAGCGTTGGTGTTCCAACTGGGTGAAGTCGTTGCGGTCCGGACTTCACCGGGTCTCTATGTCAAGATTCCACTAATCCAGAACGTGAGACTCTTTGACATCCGTATTCAGACGCTTGACAACAAGGATCCGGAGCGTTTCATTACGTCCGAAAAGAAACCATTGCTGGTGGATTATTTCGTCAAGTGGCGGATCGCGGATGTCAAGCAGTTCTATGTCAGTGTGGGTGGAGATGAACACCGCGCCCAAGTGCGTTTGACACAGACCGTCAATGGGGACCTGCGCGCAGAATTTGCCAAGCGTACTGTGCACGAAGCCGTATCGGGCGAGCGGGCCAACATCATAGAAGCCATGCGGGCACGGGCAGATCGTGACGCGCACCAGATTGGCATCCAGGTTCTGGATGTCAGGATCCGGCGGGTTGAACTGACCCCTGAGGTCAGTGAATCGGTCTATCGGCGCATGGAAGCGGAACGTAAACGCGTGGCCAACGAACTGCGCTCTACCGGTGCCGGTGAAGCTGAAAAAATTCGTGCCGATGCCGAGCGCCAGCGGGAAGTCATTTTGGCTGAAGCCTTTCGCGAAGCCCAGCGCATCAAGGGCACGGGAGATGCCAAATCGGCGGCCATCTATGCCGAAGCCTATGGCCGTAACCCCGAGTTCTATGCGTTCTACCGCAGTCTGGAAACCTACCAGCAGGGGTTGAAGGGAAAGGGGGACGTGTTGGTGCTTGATCCTTCATCCGAGTTCTTCCGGTACTTCAAGAACACGCCGGCTATTTCCGGCAAAAAGTGAACGTCGCATGCAGTCTCTGTTAACCGCGTTGGCTCTGGTGCTCGTTCTGGAAGGCTTGATGCCTTTCATTGCACCGGCCCGCTGGCGTGAAACCATCACGCGGATTGGCCAGTTTAGCGATGGTCAAATCCGTTTTCTGGGTTTAGGCGCCATCTTGGCGGGCGTCATTCTGATGCAGGTGACGAGATGACCTATCGCTGGTTGTTACCCGAATACATTGAAGATCTCCTACCCCCTGATGCGTGGCGCGTTGAAATGACACGCCGGCAGTTGCTTGATCTGTTTCGCAAGCGAGGGTTTCAGTTGGTGATGCCGCCGCTCCTGGAGTATGTGGAGTCTCTGCAGGCTGGAACAGGCCGTGACATGGATCTGCTGACGTTTCGTCTGGTGGATCAGCTCACAGGCAGACAGTTGGGCCTGCGTGCCGACATGACCCTCCAGGCAGCGCGTATTGATGCTCATGGCATGAATCACCAAGGCGTCAACCGGCTGTGCTATGCCGGTAGCATTCTCCATACTCGCCCCGAAGGGCTGAACCAGTCGCGCGAACCATTTCAGTTGGGCGCAGAAATTTATGGATTGGAAGGACTGGCTGGCGACATCGAGATCCAGGAGTTAATGCTGGAAGCTCTGGAAAAGGCAGGTTTACCCCGAGTCACCCTGGATGTGGGTCACGTCGGATTGTTTCGCGCCCTTTCTAGCCTGGCAGGTTTGGATGAAAAAATGGAAGCAGAATGGTTCGAGGGATTGCAGAACAAGGATATTCCCATGCTGCAGTCACTTGCAAACAAGCAGAATTCGCCGATTGGCATGGCACTGCGCCGATTGCCTGATTTAAATGGGGGTCGCACCGTGTTGGCTCAGGCGCGTG
This sequence comes from Betaproteobacteria bacterium, assembly GCA_028870615.1. Lineage (GTDB taxonomy): Bacteria > Pseudomonadota > Gammaproteobacteria > Burkholderiales > Ferrovaceae > JAJZRV01. Next base: position 1,821 of record JAGWPH010000206.1, on the reverse strand, counting down.
CGCAATTGCCCGATGTGCCCGAGATTAAAGGAGCATTGGCACAGATGGAAGCCGTGGCCGACTATTTTGATGGACGGGTTCCATTGAACTTTGATCTTGCAGAACTCCGTGGTTACCACTATCACAGTGGGTTGGTGTTTGCTGCTTATGCGCCCGGATATTCGGACGCCGTAGCGCGTGGCGGGCGCTACGATGAGATTGGCCGCGCGTTTGGTCGTGCCCGCCCAGCCACCGGATTCAGCCTTGATTTGCGTGAACTGCTGCTTTCCCTTCCGGACGCTTGAGTCATCACCCATCTCGTCAATTAATTAATTCAGAAATTATGGAGACGGTTTCTTCATGGCAAGAAATGTCGTAGTGGTTGGCACCCAGTGGGGTGACGAAGGGAAGGGCAAGCTGGTGGACTGGTTGACGGATCGCGCCCATGCGGTGGTTCGTTTTCAAGGTGGCCACAATGCCGGGCACACGCTGGTGATCGGCGGCAAAAAGACGGTGCTCAGTTTGATACCAGCCGGAATCTTGCGCGACCATGTAGCGTGTTTTATCGGTAATGGCGTGGTGCTGTCCCCCGAAGCGCTGATGAAGGAAATTGACATGTTGGAAACTTCCGGGGTGTCGGTTACAGCACGGATGCACATTAGCGAAGCTTGTCCCGTGATTCTGCCCTATCATGTGGCCATTGATCATGCCCGTGAACGGGCCAAAGGTGCGGACAAGATCGGGACCACTGGACGTGGTATTGGTCCCGCGTATGAAGACAAAGTCGCCCGACGCGCCATCCGCTTGCAGGATTTGTTTCATCCTTCCCGCTTTGAGACCAAGCTTCGAGAAGTACTCGATTATCACAATTTCGTGTTGACCCAGTATTTTAAAACGGACCCCGTGGATTTTGGGGCCACATTTGATCGCACACTCCAACTGGCTGAACGGATTCGTCCCATGGTGGCTGATGTGTCACGTCTTCTCTATGACGCCAACCAGGAAGGGAAGAACCTGCTCTTTGAAGGAGCCCAGGGCACCTTGCTCGACATTGACCATGGTACCTATCCTTACGTCACCTCCAGCAATTGCATCGCGGGCGCGGCGTCAGCAGGCTGTGGCGTGGGCCCCCAGCAATTGCACTATGTGCTGGGGATCACCAAAGCGTATACGACCCGGGTGGGTTCAGGCCCCTTTCCAACGGAACTTGCCGATGCCATCGGTCAGCGACTCGCAACCCGAGGCCATGAATTTGGAGCGGTGACTGGTCGTCCCCGGCGTACCGGTTGGTTTGACGCCGCTGCGCTTAAGAGAGCAATCCAGATCAATGGTGTGTCTGGCCTGTGTGTGACCAAATTGGATGTTATGGATGGGGTCGAAACAGTTCGGATTTGTGTGGGCTATCGTCACAACGGGACTGTCAGCGACATCTTGCCCTTGGGTGCGGATGCAATCGCTGAATGTGAGCCCATTTACGAAGATATGCAGGGCTGGTCAGAAAGTACAGTTGGGGTGGAGCAGTTGGACCGGTTACCCGTAAATGCCAGACGCTATCTGGAACGCATGGCTGAGCTCTGCGCCGTTCCGATAGATGTAGTGTCTACCGGCCCCGATCGTCGTGAAACCATCGTACTGCGTCACCCCTTTGACGCTTGATCGCATTCTTACCTTACTTCTCATTGGTGTAAGTGAGATACTGGGACGTTGCTGCAGGAGTTTCTGAGCGACTCAGAGTCGAGGGTGGTGCCGAGAAGAGGACTCGAACCTCCACAGTGTTGCCACCGCCAGGACCTGAACCTGGTGCGTCTACCAATTCCGCCATCTCGGCACGAAACTTACAGG
>JAGWPH010000205.1 GCA_028870615.1 Betaproteobacteria bacterium | reverse complement strand
TGAGCCTCTGCAACGCTGCACTGGCAGCAGGAGGAAACCGTATTCAAACCCATTGGAATACCGACATCGCGCAAATCCAGAAGACGCAGGTCTGGCATGCACTGGATATGCGGGGTCAGGCCCTGGCAGAGGCTCCCGTGCTGGTTATGGCCTTGGGGTCCCATGCACAGACCTTTCCACAAACAGACAAGCTCCCGATAACACTGCTTCGCGGACAGATCACACAGGTGGCTCAAGATCCTTTTCCACCACAAGCACCGGTGCTATGCCATGACGGTTATATCATTCCGGGGCTGGAAAGCGGAATTTGTATCGGGGCCACCTATGACAACGACCCAGAAGCCGAACCCCGAACCTCCAGCACCCGAGAAAACCTGGAGCGGCTCAAGCGACTGCTCCCTGGATGGAATCCCGGCGACATTCCATCCGTGGATCGTGTTGGATTTCGCAGCGTAGCTCGGGATCGGATGCCTCTGGTAGGCGCTTTGTCGTCGGCTACGGGGTTGTACGCCATAATGGGAATGGGATCACGCGGTCTTGTCTGGAGCAGTATCGCCGCAGAATTGATCGCCGCAGAGCTCGAAGGCGACCCCCTCCCCCTGGAAAAAGACCTGATCAAAGCAATCGCACCCTCCCGGTTTGATCCGGCCTCCTCTTTGGAGCGTCAATGATTAAGCAGTTCGGCTGCATGACGGCGCGTCGTCGGGGTAATGGTTACTCCACCCAGCATACGAGCCAGTTCTTCGATGCGCGCTTGCTTGTCCAGTATCAGGATAGTGCTGTTAACTCCGGTTGGGTATTCTGTTTTGGTAACGCTCAGATGGTGCTGGCCTCGTGCAGCAACCTGGGGCAGGTGCGTGACGCAAAGGACCTGATGGTGCCGACCCAATCCCTCGAGCAGTCGGCCAACTATTTCAGCCACGCGACCCCCTATGCCAGCGTCCACCTCGTCGAAGATCAAGGTGGGGACCGCGGAGACAGTGGAAAGCGCAGCCTGAATGGCAAGACTGATCCGTGACAGTTCCCCCCCAGAAGCCACGCGCGAGAGAGCGTCTGGTGTCTGAGAGGCATGCGTGGCCACGCGAAATTCGACTTCATCCAGGCCTGCTGCCGTAGCGTGTTCCAATGGCGTCAGCACAATTTCGAACAAACTGTTTCCCATGGCCAACTCAGCCATTGTAACCGTGATGGTCCGACCCAATTGTTCCGCGGCCTCGGATCGCTGGGTTGAGAGCGTTTTGGCCAGGTTTTGAAATACCCGCTGAGCAGTCTGCATTGCCTGCTCCAGGCTGTCTCCAGAACCCAGGGCCTGCAATGCTTCCAGGCGCGCCGTGGTTTCTGCAAGGCGTTCTGGCAACTGCTCTGGTTTGAGTCGATACCGACGCGCCGTGCTGAGAATGTTTTCCATACGCGATTCCATGCGTCGCAAGCTGGCATCATCCAATTCAATTCCCATGGCGTAGCGGCGTAGCTCATGCACGGCTTCATCGAGCTGAATTCCAGCCGACTTGATAAGGTCCGCACTGGATTGCAGCAGGGGATCAAAAGCCAATAAATCAGACAACTTAGCATTCACCCCATCAAGCTTGCCGCAAACCGCATCCTCAGCTTCGGACAGGACCTCCAGGGCAAACTGCGTTCCTTCATGTAAACCGGCCGAATGGGCCAAACGTGCCTGATCCGCCTGCAAGGATTGCCAGCTTTCCAAAGTCAGATCCAGAGACTGGAGCTCACGCATTTCGTCCTGACAGCGCGCCTTTTCCTCGATCAGCGCTTCTGAGCGATCACACCATTGTTCCCATTGATGTTTGGCCGATTGCCAATGGTTGTAGGCTGTCCGTACCGATTGCGCCAACGCAGTGGTCCCGGCAAAAGCGTCGAGAAGTGCGCGTTGGGTTGAAGCCTTTTGCAAAGATTGGTGAGCGTGCTGCCCATGAATGTCGAGCAACCACTCCGATAAGGTTTTGAGTTGCTGCACGGGGACACTTGATCCGTTGATGAAAGCGCGTGATTTTCCAGACGGGTCGATAGTCCGACGTAAAACGCAGCTGTTCTCGGACCAAAGGTCGTTTTCCTGTAACCAGAGTCCGGCAGGATCTGTCTGTGCGACCTGGAACTCTGCAACCACCTCTGCCCGCTCTGCTCCGGAACGCACGACGCCGGATTCGGCACGTGCCCCCAACGCCATCGAGAGCGCTTCGATCAAAATGGATTTTCCGGCCCCGGTCTCCCCGGTCAGCACGGTAAATCCGGAATCAAATTCCAGATCCAGGTGTTCGACGATAACAAAGCTGCGAATGCTCAGGGCACGAAGCATGAGTGCCCCTCTAGAGCTTGGTTCCCCAACGCAGTTTTTCACGCAGCATGGCGAAATAACTGTGTCCCATGGGATGTAGGAGACGTATCCCAGCCTCGGCCGGGCTGATCACCAGTCTGTCATTTTGCTTAAGCTCAAAATGATCCTGGACATCAAAATTGGCGAAGGCGCCTTCCCC
>JAGWPH010000204.1 GCA_028870615.1 Betaproteobacteria bacterium | reverse complement strand
TGTTGCTTCGCGGTGGCCGGTATTATTTTGCGCATGTGGGCGACTCTCGCATTTACCGTTTGCGTGACGGAACTTTTCAGCGTCTGACACAGGATCATGTGTGGGATCATCCCGAGCTCAACACCGTGCTGTCGAGAGCAGTGGGACTCGATGCACAACTGGTAGTGGATTATGGCGATGGTGAATTGGCTGTGGGGGACAGGTTTCTGATTTGCTCTGACGGTGTCTGGAACCGGATGGGTGAGAGACGCATGGGTGAAGCATTGGAGGCGAATCCGGATCCCCAGGATGCAGCCTCGCACCTGACTCTGACCGCAGTGACCTCGGGCAGCGTGGACAATTGCACTGCAGTGGTGATGCGTATCGATGCCATACCTGCAGTGCGATTACGGGATGCACTGGCGCGCACCAGTCGATTGCCGATTCCGGACCGATTGAAATCTGGTGATGATCTGGATGGCATAGCCATTGTCAGGGTGCTCCATGTATCGCGGATCACGGTACTGTATGAAGCGCGGGTCCAGGCAACCGGACGACCTTGTGTCTTGAAAACGCTGTACCCGAATTGCGATGCCGCGGATGCGGCTGCCCTGGCGCACGAAGAATGGCTGGCCCGTCGCGTCATCGATGCAGCGTTTCCCCAAGTGATTCCATCACCTGGGCGCAGCTATCTGTACTATCTGATGACCTGGCACGAAGGTGCTACGTTGGGGCAGTGGCTGCGTCAGGGACGCCATTTTTCTTCGGCAGAGGCCGTAGATATCGGCATGAGGCTGCTCAAAGGACTGGGTGCATTGCATCGGCTGTCTATCGTGCATCGGGATATCAAACCGGACAACATCCATCTGGGTTCGGACGGTCGTTTGCGGATTCTTGATCTGGGCGTTGCGGCTTCCGATGGGCAGGATTTTGGGGAGATCAACAATCCGGGGACTCCCAGCTATATGGCACCCGAGGTGCACGCAGGACAGCCAGCTTCGGAAGCTTCTGACCTGTATGCCTGTGGGGTGACATTGTACGAGTTGCTCACACGTAAATTCCCCTATGGCGAAATCGAGCCATTTCAGCATCCTCGCTTTGGGGAACCTGTCAGCCCCACGCGCTATCGCCCGGACATTCCCGAGTGGCTGGAAGCAGTATTATTGAAGGCGGTATCGCGGGAACCCGAAAATCGATTTGGAACCATTGAAGAATTTTTGCTGGCCCTGGAAAAGGGTGCCCATGGCAGACTTCGCGTTCAACGCAAAATGACGCTATTTAAGCGGGATCCTGCGCTGGCGCTCAAGGTGTTGGTGGCGGTGTCTTTGGCCATGAATGTGTTACTGGTGTATTTGCTTATAGTCAGCTAACGACAACGCTCAATCTTTGGCCAGATCGGTGTGCCGGGGACAAGACACCAGGTGGTCATTGACGAGACCGACGGCTTGCATAAAGGCGTAGCAAATGGTCGAACCGACAAACTTGAATCCGCGTTGCTGCAGATCTTGTGAGAGTTGTTGAGAAAGGGGCGTTTGCGCGGGAATTTCGAGGAGATCTTGCCATGCACCCTGAATTGGAACGCCATCCACGAATCGCCACAAATAGCGGTCAAAACTGCCGAACTGATCCTGCACCTCGAGGTACGCACGGGCGTTGCTGATGGCTGCA
>JAGWPH010000203.1 GCA_028870615.1 Betaproteobacteria bacterium | reverse complement strand
GCCCAGGCCAATGCGAAGGAAAGAAAAATGGTGTTACGTGCCGGCACATAAGTGATGGGAATGCCCTGGGCCTGATCATCCAGCAAACGATCCTTGGGGACCTCGATGGCAGACGTCAGTGCCGAGCCTCCGATCGCGCGCAGGTCGAAATCCACAACCGTGTGCTGCAGCACCCCGGACGCGCGTGCAATGTGGCTGGCGCACTCAAGTTCCAGCACATGGCGCTGACCGTAATTAAAGCTCATGGCGTAGACCGCAAACCCTTGATGCTGGGCCATGGCCAGCACCGTGGTGGAGTCCAGTCCGCCGCTGAGCAACACGACGGCAGGTTTTGTGGGGTTATTGATCACAGCGGAAATATAACGCATCGCGACACTGACCGGCATGACAATCTGAATGCGAAGCGCTGACATGTGCGTTACCTCATCAGGAAAATGGGGCATACGAACCAAGAAAGCCGCGACGATTTCCCTACGCAGAAGAAAAAAGCCACCACAGTGGGTGACCTAACTTCCTGATTTACTGGCGCGCCCGGCAGGGTTCGAACCCACGTCCCTTCAACCACTGTTTTCGAGCGTTTTTACACCCCAGTCCCTTCAATTCGACCTCTTGGCAGAACGCCAAGAGACATCCTACGATTGGCAATCGTTAATTTACTGTTTACAGTTCAACCGTGATCAAAAGCTTTCGCCACAAAGGACTCGAAGCATTCTTCCTCAAGGGAAGCAAAGCGGGAATCCAGCCCCATCACGCAGACAAGTTGAGACTTCTACTGACTGCGCTGGACAACGCAAAACGCCCGGAAGACATGAATGAATGTGCCCCGCTGGAAATTGCATTCACTGACCGGGGATCTGTCCGGCCACTTTGCAGTGACAGTGAACGGAAACTGGCGCCTGACTTTCGCCTTTGTCGGCGAGGATACTGAGTTGGTGGATTATCAGGACTATCACTGGAGAGATTCGACATGAGCAGAATGCACAACCCCGCGCACCCTGGCGAAGTACTGAGGGAATGGATTCCGGAAGGGATGACCGTCACGACTGCTGCTGAAGCCTTGCAGGTATCCCGAGTCACGCTTTCCAAGGTATTGAATGGCAAGAGTGGTGTCACTGCAGGCATGGCCTTGCGTCTTTCCGCCTGGCTGGGTATGCAAACCCAGTGGGACTTATGGCAAGCGAAACAAGGACCTAACCCAAAGATCAAGCCGCTGGCAAAACTTGCTGCATAGCCAACAACTTCAGATTGTGGAAAGACGCTCGACCAGACGAATTAAAATCGCGGCTTGTGCGTTCGGACTGGCCCGCCCCAGTTTTCAGGCGTCCGTTCATTTGTCCGCACCCAAGGTTGAGTACCCGTTTCGCGACAAGACCGCCACGGTTACAACCTGTGGACAAATCTGCCTGGGAAGCAAAAAAATCAATCCCAGCGTGGTATTTGCCGGCCAGAGCGTCGGCATCAGGGAGATAGAGGACGGAATCTGGCTGGTGGGCCTTATGAATTATGATATAGGCTACTTTGATCTGGAAGCCTGTCGGGTTGAACCCGTTGAAAACCCTTTTGGCCTGAAAGTGTTAACCATGTCCCCGGTATAAACCGTAAAGCATGTGTCCGGTACGGACACTTGATTTACTGGCGTGCCTGGTCGGATGAATCTGGGCACTGGTCCGAACTCATTCAGATATCGCTTCCCAGCCCTTTACCAGCTGATCCGTCGCAAATCAGGTAGCGCATCAAAGTGCTCGTCGCGACTGAGTATTGACAACCCGTGTTGCACCGCAAG
>JAGWPH010000202.1 GCA_028870615.1 Betaproteobacteria bacterium | reverse complement strand
CGGTGTAATCAGATTTCATATCATGCACCAGCTCTTCGATGTGCGCGGTAGAAATGGGATCGAGTGCCGAACAAGGTTCGTCCAGCAGAATGACTTCAGGTTTGATCGCAATACACCGCGCAATGCACAAGCGCTGCTGTTGTCCGCCCGAAAGTCCATTGCCACTCTGGTTGAGCTTGTCCTTGACCTCATTCCACAAGGCTGCCTTGGTCAAGGCCCACTCCACGCGTTCATCCATCCGGCTGGCACTAAGGCGCTCGTATAACTTCACCCCAAAAGCAATATTGTCGTAAATGGACATGGGAAACGGTGTCGGTTTCTGAAAAACCATTCCGACGCGAGCGCGCAACAGGGTGGGGTCCACTTTGCTGTCGAGCACATTGCGTCCGTCCAGGAGAATCTGGCCAGTGGCCCGATTTTGCGGATAGAGCTCGTGAAGGCGGTTGAATGTGCGCAATAGCGTGGATTTGCCACACCCCGATGGGCCGATGAAAGCAGTCACCTTGTTGGACTGGATATCCATGGACACATTTTTAATGGCGTGAAATTTTCCATAATAGAAATTGAGGTCGCGGATGGAAATGCGCAGATTCTGGTCGGACGGTAGGTGCCTGGCGCTCATGGTGTTGGTCTCTGGCAACGGCCTCAGGAATTATTTTGTCGAAACAACACGCGCGCCAGGATGTTGATCCCTAAAACGCTCAGGGTGATCAGGATGGCGCCTCCCCATGCAATCCTGTGCCAATCATCGTATGGACTCATGGCAAACTGGAAAATGACCACCGGAAGGTTGGCCATCGGCGCGTTCATGTCGTGGGACATAAACTGGTTGTTGAGCGCCGTGAATAACAGCGGTGCCGTTTCGCCACTGATTCGGGCCACTGCCAGAAGCACTCCCGTGGCGATCCCTGTGCGCGCCGCCCGATAGGACACCATCGCAATCATTTTCCATTTGGGAGCCCCAAGGGCAATGGCCGCTTCGCGCAGGCTGTCCGGCACCAGCTTGAGCATGTCATCCGTGGTCCGCACGACCACCGGAATAACAATCAACGACAATGCCAGCGCTCCGGCCAGCCCGGAAAAATGTCCCATCCTGGCAACATAAACCGTGTAAACGAAGAGCCCCAGCACGATTGATGGCGCGCTTAGCAAAATGTCGTTGACAAAACGCGTAGCCGGGGCAAGCCATCCCCGATGTCCATATTCCGCCAGGTAGGTGCCCGCCAAAACACCTACCGGGGTACCGATCAGCGTGGCGGTACCGGCCATCATGACACTGCCCATAATGGCATTGGACAGTCCTCCATCGCTGCCTGGAGGCGGTGTGGGCTGCGATAATAATTGCCAATTCAGCGCTTCAAAGCCATAGCCGAACAGCGTGATCATGATCCAGGCCAGCCAGAACAATCCAAAGCACATTCCCAGTACCGACATGCTCATGTTTAGGGCATTGCGGCGCCGACGCGCGCGATAAACCCGTTTGGCAGCCACTGTGGCGTGGTGCATCTGTCAGCTCCTCGTCCCTTCCAGTCGTCCCAGGCGCAGCAGCATCAATTTAGCGATCGCCAGAACCACCGTTGTAATCAGGAACAGAATCAATCCCAGTTCAATCAGGGACGAGGTGTACAGGTCACCCACCGCCTCGGCAAATTCATTGGCCAGTGAAGAAGCGATACTGTTTCCTGGCGCCAATAACGAGACGCTCAGCCGCTGGGCGTTGCCAATCACAAAGGTTACCGCCATCGTCTCGCCCAGAGCCCGTCCCAATCCCAACATGACACCGCCCACCACACCGGTGCGCGTATAGGGCAGCACCACTTTCCAAATCACCTCCCAGGTGGTCGCACCAAGCCCATAGGCCGACTCTTTCAAGACCGCCGGGACCAGTTCAAAGACATCACGCATCACGGAGGAAATAAACGGAATGATCATAATGGCCAGGATCATCCCCGCAGTCAGCATCCCGATGCCCATGGGCGGCCCGTGGAATAAGGCACCCACACCAGGGATCTGACCCAGTGTGGCGATCAGCAACGGTTCTACGGTTTTGGAAAACACCGGGGTAAAAACAAACAAACCCCACATGCCGTAGATGATGCTGGGAATGGCGGCCAGAAGCTCAATGGCCGTCCCCAGGGGGCGCTTGAGCCAGGCCGGGGACATTTCAGTGAGAAAGATGGCAATCCCAAAACTGATGGGCAATGCAATCAACATGGCAATGAAAGAGCTGACCAGCGTGCCGTAGATGGGGACCAGGGCGCCGAACTGTTCGCGGACAGGGTCCCAGTCATCCGACAGCAAAAAACCGAAGCCAAACGCTTTGATCGAGGGCAAGCTGGTCACCACCAGCGAAACAAGGATGGCCACTATGGTTCCCAGAACAAGAAAAGCGAACCCGCGGGTGAGGTTTTCGAACAGAACATCGCCAAATTGGTACAAACGCTGCCGTGGGGAGCGTCTTGCCAAAGCATGCGGTTCGTTCGGAAAATGCGAAGGATTCATGGCGCTCTTATGACCTGAGAACGGGATGATAACCGTTCCCATGTTGACTCCACAAATGAAAGGGGGAATCAGAATACCGGCTTGCCTGCCTTATCCTTGAGGGCCCGCTTCCATTCTCCTTCCACCAGCCTGACGACGCTTTCGGGCATGGGGATATAGTCCAGGGTCAAGGCCACCTTCCCCCCGTTTTTGTAGGCCCAATCGAAGAAATTGAGCGCCACTTTGGCACTTTCGGGCTTATCCTGCACTTTTTGCATCAGGATGAACGTGGCCCCGGTAATTGGCCAACTGGCTTTACCTGGTTCCTCGGTCAGGATTTCATAAAACCCGGCCTCCGGTTTCCAGTTGCCATTGGCCGCCGCCGCACTGAAGGATTTTTCGTCAGGGGCGACGAATTGTCCCTCGCGGTTTTTCATCTGGACATGGGTCATCTTGTTCTGCAAGGCGTAGGCGTATTCCACATAGCCGATGGATCCTGCCTGCTGGCGCACATAGGAGGCCACGCCTTCGTTACCCTTGCCATTGATCCCAATGGGCCATTTGACAGCCGTGTCGCTGCCGACCCTGGATTTCCATTCGCTGCTGACCTTGGTCAGGTAGTTGGTGAAAATGAAGGTGGTTCCGGAACCGTCGGAACGAGCCACCACCAGGATATCCTGGTTGGGCAGCATCAACCCTTTATTGAGCTCGACAATCGCCGGATCATTCCACTTTTTGATCTTGCCCAGATAGATGTCGGCCAGGACAGTGCCGGACAGCCTGAGCTGCCCCGCCCTGATGCCTTCCAGATTGATGACCGGAACCACGCCACCGATCACCATGGGCCATTGCACCAGGTTATCGCGGTCCAGCTCCTCCTTGGTCAGCGGTTTGTCAGTCGCCCCGAAATCCACGGTTTTGGCCTTGATTTGCTTGATGCCCCCGCCCGAGCCAATGGACTGGTAATTGAGGCCGTTGCCGGAGGCGGCCTTGTAGGCTTCGGCCCACTTGGCATAGACAGGGTAGGGAAAGGTGGCGCCGGCGCCCGTGATATCCAACGCATGGGCTTGGCTCAGGGCGGCAAGCGTCAGGGCGGTAGCAGCCAATCGACGCAGAATGCATGACAGTGACATGATGGCTCTCCGATGAAAGTTTTTTAAAATCAAGGGGTTTTACAGGAATCACGGCAAGGGTACCGATCCAATATTACAAATTGATTACAACGTCATGAACCTTAGCGTCGGGGCAGCTTGGCAACCGGCACAGCACGCACCTTGAACGAGAGACCCAATGCCTGCCAGTAGCGTACCTCCGACTCCAGGTTGGCCTGGGTCAGGGTATTTTTAGACAACCAGGCAGTGCCGATATCGAGGGTAAAACCGTGCCGATGCAACCCCAATCGGACCCGGGGCGCTGCAATGTCGCTGCGGTCCCGATGAAACAGCACAGCCAAACGCAGGCACAGCACCATCAGCCAACCGTCCCTTCCCGTGATGCGGTCGGCCACCTTGGTCAGCCGCCCGCGCTGGGATTGCAACAGACCGCCAATCATGGCCTGTTCAGGTTTGGAAAACCCGGGCATGTCGGCATTGTCGATGATGTAAGCCGAATGCTTGTGATAGCCCCCATGCGCAATGGACATGCCGATCTCATGAAGGGTCGCGGCCCAGGCCATGTAAGCCGCGTACTGCTTGTAGTTGTCCGGGCTTGCCGCCTGGCGGAACAGGGACAGGCAAAGCCCTTCTACCCGTCGCGACTGGTGGAGATCGGCCTCGTAACGCTGGGCAAAGGCGCGTACAGTGGCGGCCCGGATATCCTTATGTTCAAATCGACCCAGCATTTCGTAGAGCACCCCTTCACGTAGCCCGCTGTCGGTGGTCTGCATTTCCCGGATTCCCAACTCACGGAATACGGAATACATGATTGCCATCCCGCCAGGCAGCACCGGGGCCCGGTCGGGGCGTAGCCCCGGCAGATTGAGTTGGCGGGGATCGCCCGCCTCAATGAGGCGGGTTCGCAAAAAATCCAGTCCCGCCGCTGTAATGCCCTGCCCGGCAAAACCATTCTGTTCCAGAAGTTCGGCCAAGGCCCGTGCCGTCCCCGACGAACCCACCGCATGGTCCCAGTGGCCGGCCCGAAATTTTCGAATCAGTACCTGAAGCTCAGTGGCTGCCGCAAGCTCGGCGGCACGAAACAATTTGGCAGTGACTTTTCCTTCCGGAAAAAAACGCGTGGAATAACTGACACATCCCATGTACAGGCTTTCCATAAACTGGGGGTTGAGCCCGCGACCGATAATGAGTTCGGTGGAGCCGCCCCCGATATCCACCACCAGACGGCGTCCACCGGTCCGTGGCAGACTATGGACAACGCCGGTAAAAATAAGACGAGCCTCTTCATGACCAGCAATGACCTCGATCGGCACACCCAGCAACGCCTCAGCCTGCTCCAAAAAACGGGCGGCATTCTTGGCAACCCGCAGGGTATTGGTACCGACAGCGCGCACAGCTTCCGGCGGCACGCCGCGCAGGCGCTCACCGAAACGCTTGAGACACGCCAATGCGCGATGTTGCGAAGCCTCGCTCAGGGTTTTGTCCGGCTGCAATCCTGCCGCAAGGCGGACGGTCTCCTTGATCGAATCCAGGGTGTAGGGCTGTCCCTGAATCACTCGCGAGACTTGCAGCCGAAAGCTGTTGGAACCCAAATCAACGGCAGCAATGATGGAATGCGGCATCATGAAGGGGAAAAGGTCGGAAAATCTGACTGTATCAAAAAAAACACCCGACAGGTGCCACATGGGCCCCACCCAATCGTGGGTGTGGAAAATGCGTTGCCAATCCGTGATAGAACCATGAAACTTTTATTACAAAACCCTTCTGCCCCTTGCCTAGATCCGATGGTATGGTCAGGATGGACCCTTTCTAACCGATGACAAGTTACAGCGGCAGTGAACGCCCTTTATTCCAGTAAATCATTTCTCAATCGCGAACTGGGCCTGCTGGCCTTCAACCGCCGCGTATTGCAGATGGTCGAGGCTGAAAGCACCCCGCTTCTGGAGCGCCTGCGCTATTTATGCATCGTCAGCGGCAATCTGGATGAATTTTTTGAAATCCGGGTAGCCGGCCTCAAACAACAAATCAGTCAAAACATCGCTGTGTCTGGCCCCGACGGACTTTCTCCTACCGAGGTCTACAAGAAAGTCTGCGCTGAGGCCCATGACCTGATTGACCACCAGTACTACCTGTTCAATCAAACCGTTCTGCCCGACCTCGCCGACCAGGGCATTTGCTTCCACCGGCGCGGCGACTGGACTGACGCCCAGCGCGCTTGGGCCCGCGAATATTTCTTCCGCGAGATCATGCCGGTTCTGACCCCCATCGGCCTGGACACTGCCCACCCGTTTCCGCGCATCCTGAACAAAAGCCTCAACTTTGCGGTCGAGCTTTCCGGCAAGGATGCCTTTGGCCATAATTCTGACAATGCAGTCGTTCAGGCTCCGCGCACCCTGCCCCGCTTCATCCGCCTACCCACCGCCATTGCCGGCTGCCACTATGGCTTTATTTTCCTGTCCTCCATCCTGCATGCCAACGTGAGTGAATTGTTTCAGGGGATGGAAGTACACGGCTGCTACCAATTTCGTGTGACACGCAATAGCGAGCTGTTTCTGGAAGAGGAAGAAGCCAAGAACCTGCGCCTCATCCTGCAGGGTGAATTGAGTCACCGCCAGTACGGTGACGAAGTCCGTCTGGAAGTGGCCGAAAACTGCTCCGATACCATGGCCGAATTTCTGTTGAAAACCTTTAGCCTGGACGAGGCTGATTTGTATCGGGTCAATGGACCGGTCAATCTGGTGCGCCTGATGCAGGTGGCGGACCTGGTGGACCGTCCCGACCTGCGTTTTCCCGGCTTCACCCAAAGCCTCCCCCGTGAATTTGAAAACCAACCCGACCTGTTTGCAGCCATTCGCAAAAAAGATGTCCTGTTGCATCACCCTTTTCAGTCCTTCTCTCCCGTCGTGGAGTTTGTACAGAATGCGGCCAGCGATCCGCAGGTACTGGCCATCAAACAAACGGTGTACCGTGCAGGCACCGACTCGGAATTGATCGATGCCCTGATTGATGCGGCACGTCAGGGCAAGGAAGTCACCGTGGTCGTGGAACTGCTGGCGCGCTTTGATGAGGAAGCCAACATCAACTGGGCCGCCAAACTTGAAGAAGCTGGGGCGCACGTGGTCTACGGCGTGTTCGGTTACAAGACCCATGCGAAGATGTGCATGGTCATTCGCCGCGAATCGGGTAGCCTGCACCGTTATGTGCACCTCGGCACGGGAAACTATCATTCGAAGACGACCAAGCTCTATACCGATTTTGGTCTTTTTACCGCAAACCGTGACATCACCTCCGACGTCAACGAAATCTTCTTGCAAATTACCGGCCTCGGCAAACATGCCGGCTTAAAACGCCTATTCCAGTCCCCTTTTACACTCCACCTGGAACTGGTCAATGCCATTGCACGTGAAACCGTGCAGGCCAAAGCAGGGCGGAAAGCCCGCATCATTGCCAAGATGAACGCGCTCACCGACCCAGGCATCATCGGAGCGCTTTACACTGCCGGACAGGCCGGAGTTCGCATTGACCTGATCGTGCGTGGCGTGTGCTTGTTGCGCCCTGGTGTGCCCGGTTTATCCGACAATATCAAGGTGATTTCCATCATCGGCCGTTTTCTGGAACATCATCGGGTGTTTTATTTTCTCAATAATGGTGCCGACGATGTCTTCATTTCCAGTGCCGACTGGATGGAACGTAATTTTTTCCGGCGCATCGAAGCCTGTGTTCCCATTTTGGATCCTGGCCTCAAACGACGTATGATGACCGAGGGGCTGCGGCCCTATCTGCGCGACAATGTGCAATGTTGGGAAATGGATGGTCACGGGGAATACCGGAGACGAACAGCCCACCGTGGCCGGCGCTTTTCTGCGCATGATTTTCTGTTGGAGCGTTTTGCCCATACGCTCGAGTGAGAGGCCACATCACCATGGACTTGATTCTGTGGCGCCATGCCGAAGCTGAGGACACTTTTCCCGATCATGACCGCGCACTGACCGCGCTCGGTCAGTACCAGGCCCGGCGTGTGGCGCAATGGCTCACCAGTTCGCTGAAAACACCCTACCGTGTCATTGCGAGTCCCGCAGTGCGCACTCAGAGTACCGCTTCAGCACTCACTGCCGATTTTGAAACCAGTCGTCTGGTCGGCATCGGGGCCAGTCCTGCCCAGATTCTCAAAGCAGCCCACTGGCCCGAAGCAACCACTACAGTGATCGTCGTTGGGCATCAACCCACGCTGGGCCAGACCGCTGCGCTGCTGCTCTCGGGGCGCGAAGACAACTGGAGTGTACGAAAAGGTGCGATCTGGTGGCTGTCACACCGGGACCGGCATGGAATGGAACAGGTGGTACTGCGGGCCGTCTTGAATCCGGAATTCATCTAGAAGCCGTCAAGTCGCGCACTGCCGCCGCAATGGTCTCGGCCCACTGATCGACCCGTGCAGCATCTTCCCCTTCCACCATGACCCGAATCAGGGGTTCCGTCCCGGAGGGGCGCAATAGCACCCGGCCTGACCCATCCAGATCCTGCTGGGCTGCAGCCACAGCTTCGCGCACGCCACGGGCTTTCTCCAGATCGACCGGTGCGGTCGTTCTGACATTGATAAGCCGTTGCGGATACAGCTTCACTTCAGCCGTGTATTCATCCAGGGTGGCCCCATGTGTCACCAGAGCGGCCAACACCTGCAACGCAGAGACGATGCCATCTCCCGTAGTGTGCTTGTCGCGGCAAATGATGTGACCCGAGCTTTCTCCACCCCAGTTCCAGTCCTTCTCGATCATCATTTCAAGAACGTAGCGGTCTCCCACTCGCGAGCGTGCAAAGGGAATGCCGCGTCGAGACAGGGCGTTTTCCACTGCCAAATTGGTCATGGCCGTTCCCACAACCCCACCGTCAAACCCCGCCTGCCCCTGGCGATGCTTGACGATGGCATACAACAATTGATCGCCATCGTAGAGGACACCGGAACGGTCCACCATCATCAGGCGGTCACCGTCCCCATCCAGTGCGATGCCCAGATCCGCCTGGTGTTCCACGACTGCCGCACTGAGCGTTTGGGTATGGGTGGCCCCACATTTTGCATTGATGTTAATGCCGTTGGGCGCATTGCCGATCGCTATCACCTCTGCTCCCAGTTCATGAAATACCAGCGGTGCAATGTGATAGGTCGCACCATGGGCGCAGTCCACGACCAGTTTCAGGCCCTTCAAGTCAAGAGTCGATGGGAAAGTGCTTTTGCAGAATTCGATATAACGTCCGGCCGCATCATCCATCCGCCGCACACGCCCCAGGTGTGCCGATTCGCGGCAGGCCATGGATTTATCCAGCAGGGCTTCGATGTCTTGCTCGACGTTGTCCGGCAGTTTGATCCCTGCTGCCGAAAAAAACTTGATGCCATTGTCATCATAGGGATTATGGGATGCACTGATCATGATTCCAGCCTGCAAACGCAACGCCCGGGTCAGGTAAGCCACTGCTGGCGTGGGCATCGGTCCCAACAACACCACGTCCACGCCTGCAGCGGACAGTCCGGCTTCAAGTGCCGACTCCAGCATGTAGCCCGATATGCGGGTGTCCTTACCAATCACCACACAGGAACGCTCACCGCCGATCGGATTGGTGCGCGCAAGAACCGTACCCGCCGCAAACCCCAGGTGGAGGACCAGGTCAGGTGTAATCGGACGCTGGCCTACGCGCCCCCGGATGCCATCGGTTCCAAAGTATTTACGACTCACGGCCTGTTGTCTCCTTCAACGGCTTGCCACACAGCCAATGCGTTTGCGGTAGCAGCCACATCATGCACCCGCAACATCCAGGCGCCACGCATTACGGCCAACAGCGCAGCAGCAATGCTGCCGCTGACCCGGTCCGAAACAGCCTGTCCGGTGACTGCCCCCAACACGGACTTGCGCGACAATCCCACCAACAAAGGATAGCCTTCCATGGCAAGCATATCCAGCCCACGTAACAATGCAAGATTGTGGGCCACAGACTTGCCAAACCCAAACCCTGGATCCAGCAGGATACGATTCCGGGCAATTCCGGCCTCCTCGGCAACCGCGGCACGTTGGCGGAGGAATCCTTTCACTTCCTCCAGAACGTCGTCATAGACCGGATTGTCCTGCATGGTGAGCGGATTGCCCTGCATGTGCATCAAACAGACCGCAGCGTCGGAAGCAGCGCAGGTTTCCAGGGCATTCGGGGCACGCAGCGCGTTGATATCGTTGATTAGTGTCGCTCCCGCGGCCAGGGCAGCCTGCATGACTTCCACATGACGGGTATCGATCGAAATGGGGACCGGACCACCGGTCAACTGCTCGATGACCGGGATGACCCGGCGCAGTTCTTCTTGCAGGGGCACCGGTGTCGCTCCCGGGCGTGTGGACTCACCGCCCACATCGATGACCGCCGCCCCCTGTTCCATCAACTGGAAACCGCGTTCCACCGCGCGGTCTACATCGATAAACAGCCCCCCATCGGAAAAGGAGTCCGGCGTAACATTGAGAATACCCATGATGAGCGGACGCTCCAAAGGCAGCCGGTAGCGCCCACAATGCAGATCAGCCATCTTGATGCACCTGTAAAAATCCCGGGTTGCCCCGGGATGCCTGAATCAGGTTTCCTGCGCTGGTCGCGCAGATCCAGGCGCTGCCCCAGTCGTGGTCCCTGACGCCGCAGGCGGCACATTGGGGGTGGACACGGTGGTGGGTTTGGGCGGTCTGGGCGGACGGCCTTCCATGATGTCTTCGATTTGCTCGGAATCAAGCGTTTCCCATTCCAGCAAGGCACTGGCCATGGCTTCGATCTTGTCCCGATTAGCTTCGATCAGGCGGCGCGCCAATCCGTACTGTTCATCGATGATGCGACGGATTTCACCGTCCACTTTCTGCATGGTGGCTTCGGAGACATTCTTGTGGGTTGTAATGGAGCGTCCCAGGAAAACTTCCCCATCGTTCTCTCCATACACCACGGGCCCCAGCGAATCCGACATGCCCCATTGGGTCACCATACGACGCGCCATTTCCGTGGCACGCTCGAAATCGTTGCTGGCGCCGGTTGTCATCTGGTTCATGAACACTTCTTCCGCGATACGCCCACCAAACATGACAGAAATGTTTTGCAGGATCTGTTCACGGTTCATGCTGTACCGGTCTTCCGTGGGCAATTGCATCGTGACGCCCAGCGCGCGTCCCCGAGGAATGATGGTGACTTTGTGGACCGGGTCGGTACGATCCAGGAGGCGCGCCACGACAGCATGGCCCGACTCGTGATAGGCAGTGTTGCGACGTTCCTGTTCCGGCATCACCATGGAACGACGCTCTGCCCCCATAATGATCTTGTCCTTGGCCCGTTCAAAGTCTTCCATGTCCACCAACCGCTTGTTGCTGCGCGCGGCAAACAGCGCCGCTTCATTGACCAGGTTGGCGAGATCAGCCCCTGAAAACCCGGGGGTACCGCGCGCGATGATATCAGCACGCACGTCTGGCGCAATCGGTACCTTGCGCATGTGCACCAGAAGAATCTGTTCGCGTCCGCGAATATCAGGCAAAGGCACCACCACCTGACGGTCAAACCGGCCAGGACGCATCAGTGCCGGATCCAGCACATCCGGACGGTTGGTTGCTGCAATGACGATGACCCCGACAGTGCCTTCGAAACCATCCATTTCTACCAACAACTGGTTGAGGGTCTG
>JAGWPH010000201.1 GCA_028870615.1 Betaproteobacteria bacterium | reverse complement strand
TGCGGTAGGTGCGCTGAATCTGGCCCTGTTGCAGACGCCAATGGGGCAATTCACGATCCAGTTTGGTCTGTACCTCGGCTGCTTCATAGCAACGTTCAGGCTTCTTTTCTGTCATGGCAGGCGCTCCTTCGCATCAGACATCCAGTGAAAATGGCGTAAAGCGGGTGCGGCGGTCATAGAAATCTTCATGCTCGATTTTCTTAAGCGCATGCACCATCCAGTAGGTCAGCGGCGTTGCCAACACTTCCCACATCGTCTTGAGAAAATACTCCAGGATAGCCACCTGGATAAGGTCATGAAGATCCCAGACCCCATAAAATGCGCAACCGTAGAACAACAGGGAATCCAGTGCCTCGCCAACGGCGGTCGAACCGATGGTGCGGGTCCACAACCAACGTCCCTGGGTCAGGACTTTCATTTTTGCCAACACGTAGCTGTTGGCAAAACTACCGCACCAATAGGCCAGCATGGAGGCAATCGCAATGCGCCAGGCGTTGCCGAACACGCCTTCCAGTTGTCCCTGAAACTGCGCCATGAACTCGTTGTGGGCCGGCGGCAAGCTCACCACGATCCAGGCCATAAAGGATGCAAAGGCCAACGCCCCAAAGCCGGCCCAAACCACGCGACGGTCGCGTGCATATCCGTACACTTCTGTAAGCACGTCTCCAAAAAAATAGGCGATAGGGAAAAACAGGACGCCAGCACCGACGGTGAGGGTTCCAATGAACGGCAAAGTCACTTCGGTTTGTTTGGCGGCGCCGATAAAATTGGAACACAGCAGCACACACACAAAAGCTGCCATGATGAGATCGTAATAACGATAACTACGGGGCGCTGCACTCATGAAGAACAGCTGACCGACAACGCATCCGCCCAACCGGGGGGTGTTCCGGCCCAGGATTCGTGCTCGGGATGCTCGTCAAATGGCGCTTCGAGCACGCGCTGCACCGCGTCGATCACCTCGGGATTGCCCGCTTGAGCAGCACGAATGGCAATTTCAGCCAAATAATTGCGCAGCACATATTTAGGGTTGACGCGTAACATGGCCTGCTGCCGGACCGAGTCGATTGAACTTTCCCATGCCAGACGCTCGCGATAGGATGCTGCCCATGATTCAAATGCAGCACGATCAATAACAAGATCCCCGACTTTGGCTTCCGCCTCCGTCGTCTTGCTCTCCAGATGAGACAGGGCGCGAAAGAAACGGGTGAAATCAGTGTGGTTTTGATGCAGCAATGTCAACAATCGGCCGATCAGCACATCGTCATCGCCACGCTCGCGTGCGAGACCCAGTTTGCTTCTGAAGGCCGATGTCAGCGCTCCCTGAAAAACGGGCTCATATCCGTCGAGGGCTTCGCGCAATGCGCCTTCATCAACGATCAAAGGCAACAAGGCGCTGCCCAGGGCGCCACAATTCCACCAACCGATGCGTGGCTGTTGAGCGTAGGCATAACGTCCCTGCGTATCCGAATGGTTGCAGATGTGGTGAAAATCAAACTGGTCCATGAAGCCGAAGGGGCCGTAATCCAGTGTAAGCCCCAGGATAGACATATTGTCCGTATTCATGACGCCATGACAGAAGCCCACTGCCTGCCACTGGGCCATCAGTGCCGCCGTGCGCCGAATCACTGCGGTCAACAAAGCGAGTGCCGGCACCGGTTGGTCCACACATTCCGGATAAAAATGGGCAATAACATCGTCCGTCAGGTGCTGCAATTCAGCGGAATGCCCGTGATGGGCAAAATGCTCGAAATGTCCAAAGCGGATGAAACTGGGGGCCACACGCGTGACGATGGCTGCGGTCTCGATGGTTTCACGACGCACTGGCAACGCCGAGCCCACGATGGCAAGTGCGCGGGTGGTGGGAATACCCAACCCGGCCATGGCTTCCGAACACAGGTATTCGCGGATGGACGAACGCAATACGGCGCGTCCATCTCCCATACGTGAGAACGGGGTTTTGCCAGCCCCCTTGAGCTGGATTTCCTGAGGCACGCCGTGGTCACCGAGCAGGCCGATGACATGGGCCCGCCCATCCCCCAATTGGCCTGCCCACACGCCAAACTGGTGGCCCGAATAAACACTGCACCAGGGGGTGTGCTCCAGTTGTCCGGACAACCGCTGCAGCCACATATCGGTGGGCTGCGCAGGCAAACCCAGGACTCCAGCCAAACGGGCGTTCCATGTCAGCCAATACGGATTGCTGAGCGGTTCGGTCGGAACCAGCTCGATATGGGGGGGGCCCAGCCCGGCAAACCCGTGCGTCGGCAGCAGGGAAGAAATTTCAAAATGAGCATTCATCTTGGACTCATTCTACCCAGAAGCACGGGTTTGCAGTATTCCCGTGGGATCAGCCCCTCAGCTGGTGCGCAATTTTGGTTACCCGCGCACCAAACTGACGCGCCGTTTCCAGATCGCCAGTCACCACTTCGCCCACACCGGCATCGGAAGGCGTTTGCATCATGGCGCCCGAGAAGGAGCCCACGTAGTTGAGATCGTTGCGCTGTGCCGCCTTGCTGTTGGAGGGCATCATCCCGGTCCCCACCCAGAGACCGCTATGTTGCATGGCAAGGGTAAACAGGTAATGCAATGTGGACAGCTTGTCGCCATTCATGGTGGCCGAGTTGGTGAACCCGGCAAAGAGCTTGTCTTTCCACTGTTGGCTAAACCAGGGTTTTGAGCTGGCATCGGCAAATTTTTTGAACTGCCACGAAACATTGCCCATATAGGTGGGCGAACCCATGATGATGGCGTCTGCGGCATGGAGCGCCGCCCATTGCGCTTCGGTGAGGTTACCCTCGGCATCGATTGGAATCAGGTCAGCTCCAGCCCCCCCTGCAACGGCTTCGGCCTGCTTTTGGGTATGTCCATACCCGCTGTGAAATACGACAGCAACTTTGACCATCACGAACTCCTATAAAGATTTATGGGTACCGTCGCAAAACGGACTGTTAAAGGTGTGGGTACAGCCGCAGATGTAAACGGTGTCATCCTTCTCTGCGACAAACTGACTGGGGGATTTGCCCGACCCCTCATGGGAACCATTGCACAATCCGGTGCCGCTCTTGCCGCAGGTACAAAACCAGTATTCCTGGCCTTTTTTTACTTCAATTGGGTAAGGCATGTCGTTTTCTCCTATAATGTACGCATACAAACTATATTGTACGCGTTCGTACTATTTTTGCAACTATGGATTTTCTTCCGCTTTTACGCGAACTGGTCAGGACCTATCAGGCCCTGGATACCTTCTCGGGGCAACATATCCGCAAATTGGGGCTGACCGTCAGCCAATTCGACGTCATTGCCACGCTCGGCAATACCCCGGGCATGAGCTGTCGCGACATTGGAGAGAAAACCTTGATGGTGAAAGGCACGCTGACAGGCGTGCTGAGCCGGCTAGAAAAGAAGCAGTTGATCACCCGCCAGGAAAACCCGAACGACAAGCGCAGCGTTCTGGTGCAACTGACGCCTGCGGGGCAACGATTGTTCGAGCGTATCTTTCCGCAACACCTGGCTTATCTGGAAACCGCCTTCAAACGCCTGGGGAAGGAACGCCTGACCACATTGCAGCATCAATTGGCTGCCCTGCGCCAGGCGTTGGAGCCCTCTCACAACACTTGAGGGATGGGGCGTCAGACCCCGCTTTTTACCTGAACAAGACCCAGGCCTTGTCCAGGGTGATAGACACCCCCCAAGCCAGGGGAATGCCCACAGCAAGCCAAGCCCACCACAAGGTGACCGGGCTGGATTTGCTGCTTGAAACCACCACTCCGGAAAGCTCGCTGGCAGCCGCCGAAGCACGTTCGTGTGCAAGGCGTTTTTCGGTTTCCAACTCGGCATCGGTCATGAAATATTTGTCCGCTACCGGGCGTATCAGGAAATTACAGATCAATCCTATAACCAGCATGCCCACCAGATAGCTCATGGTTTTGTCGTAGAGCTGGTCGCGCGGAACCCCCGCGGCCAGATTGGCTTCGCGAATGTAGTTGACCACTACCGGGCCCAAAATCCCTGCGGTAGACCAAGCCGTCAGCAACCGTCCATGAATGGCGCCCACCATCTGGGTGCCAAACATGTCGGCAAGATAAGCCGGCACTGTGGCAAAACCACCACCATACATGGACAGGATGATACAAAACCCCAACACGAACAGGGCCAGGTTGCCCGTGTGGCCCAGGGTTGTCGCACTGCTGTAGAGACCGATTCCCAGGAGAAAAAAAACATAGTAGGTGTTCTTGCGCCCAATCCAGTCCGACAGCGAGGCCCAGATAAAGCGGCCGGCAATATTAAACAGGGACAATAACCCGGTAAACCCCCCCGCGATGACGGCAATGGCCTTTTTCTGATCGAGGCTCAACTCATTGAATCCCAGTTGGAGGCCAATCAGCTTGCCGGCAAAAATCTCCTGTAGCATGGGGGAAGACATGCCGATGATTCCAATCCCGGCGGACACGTTCATGGTCAACACCATCCAGATCAACCAGAATTGCGGTGTTTTCCAGGCCACCGAGACATGTACGTGACGTTGTGTAATCATGGCCTTGGTGCTTGGTGCCGGGGGTATCCAGCCTTCAGGCTTCCAGTCCGTGGTTGGCACGCGATAACCGAAAGAGCCACCCAACATAAAGACAAAGTAGCCCAGACCCATCACCAGGAAGGTTTGCCAAACCCCGGGGTTGCCAGGACCGGCGGAAAACGAATTCATCAATATGACAGCGAGTGGCGAACCGATCATCGCTCCCCCACCAAACCCCATGATGGCCATCCCGGTAGCCATCCCGCGCCGATCCGGGAACCACTTCACCAAGGTCGAGACGGGCGAGATATACCCCAGTCCCAGGCCAATTCCTCCGATAAACCCGGAGCCGAGCCACAGCATCCACAACTGGTGTACGAAGACCCCATAGGCTGAGATCACCAACCCGCCACTCCAGCACAGCGCCGCAACCACCCCCGCCTTGCGCGGGCCGGCATGTTCCAGCCAACCGCCAAACAAGGCGGCAGAAGAACCCAGAAATACAAAGAACATGGTGAACATCCAGCCCAGACTGGAGACCTTCCAGTCACAGCTGGTGGTAAACAGCTCAGACCACAAAGACATGTCGACGGGACAAGCCATACCCACAGACTTTGAGAGGGGCAGCCAAAACACCGAGAAACCGTAGGCCATGCCAATACACAAATGAATGGCCAATGCTGCTGGCGGCACCAGCCAGCGATTGAACCCGGAACCCGCAACAGTGCGATCTTTTGAAAGGATGTCCAGACTCATGGGTGCTGCCTCCTCACGGTTGATTTTGATTTCAACTTCATTTTGATTTTTATGTTGCTTTGATTTTGTTATTTATAACAAATACAACCAAAACAAGGGACCAGCATATTTGAGCCGACGCTCTGCGTCAATCTGACGCAACAACCTGAAAAGTATGGGGCAATAACCCACGTTTTGATCTAGATCAAAACGTGGCCCTGAAAATAAGCGCACCCTCCACCGGTTCTGAAGAGAGGATTTAATGCTGGAACTTGTGCAAACCAGTGGGCTGCGCCCTTTGGTCATCAAAGGCAAAACAGTGCTGCCGATCGTGCAAGGCGGCATGGGTGTCGGTATTTCAGCGCATCGGCTGGCAGGTTCCGTGGCCGCCCTGGGCGGCATGGGGACCATCTCGTCCATCGACTTGAGGCACCATCACCCCGATCTGCTGGCCGCAACCCGCGGTTTGCGCAACTCTCCTGAGGCCCGCAGCATTGTGGATGCGGCCAATCGCGAAGCCCTCCATCGCGAAATTCACGCGGCGCGCCAATTGTCCCAGGGTCGTGGTCTGTTGGCAGTCAATGTGATGCGCGCGGTAAGCGAATACGTGCATTACATCGAAGAATCCCTGCAGTCCGGGATTGACGCCCTGGTGGTTGGTGCCGGCTTGCCCCTGGACCTGCCTGACCTGGCTCAGGACCATCCCGAGGTGGCTCTGATTCCCATCCTGTCCGATGCCCGGGGTATTCAGTTGATCGTCAAAAAATGGGAACGCAAAAAGCGCCTCCCCGATGCCATCGTGATCGAGCATCCCAAGTATGCTGGTGGCCACTTGGGTGCCAGTCGGGTGAGTGATATCGACAGCGAGCGTTTCAACTTTGATCAGGTGATTCCACAGA
>JAGWPH010000200.1 GCA_028870615.1 Betaproteobacteria bacterium | reverse complement strand
GGTCAGGGTTTTCATGGGTTTTGTGTCTGTCAATTTCAGTTTCCAATTGGGTGACCAGCTTCTGGACGCTCTGGTGCGCGGTGTCGATCACGATATGGGCCGTTTCCCGATAAAGAGGATCCCGGTGTTCATAGAGGCGCTGCAGTCTGCTCTTGGGGTCTGCGGTCTGCAACAAGGGCCTGGCACGGTCATGACGGGTGCGGTGCCATAAGTCTTCAGTGCAGGCTCGAAGATAGATGACAGTGCCATGCTGGCGTAGCTGCTCGCGGGTTTTGGCGCTCAATATAGCGCCTCCCCCGGTAGCCAGTACAATTCCTTGACGCTTGACCAACTCGGCGATAACGTCCTCCTCGCGTGTCCGGAAGCCTGACTCGCCTTCCAGGTCGAAAATCGTGGCGATCCGCACCCCGGTCCGGGCCTCGATTTCCTGGTCGGAATCCACAAAAGTGAGTTGCATGCGCCGGGCCAGCGCCCGTCCGACGGTCGTCTTGCCGGCGCCCATCAGACCAACCAGAAAAAAATTGTGATTTGTATCCATGGCCACATTGTATCTGAGCGACCCCTTATAATGCGGGTCAGCCCCTAATGATAAGAGTGTGTCATGTCGCCACGCAGCTTTCTTTATCCTTTAGCCATTTTGGCTACCTTGGGCCTGGTGGGACTGGGCATTATCGTGCTGACCCTGGCCTTGTTGTACCCCAAACTCCCCAGCCTGGAATCCATGACGGACTATCGTCCCAAGGTGCCACTACGGATATTTACCGCCGATGACCAACTGATTGGCGAGTTTGGCGAGGAGCGGCGTGCCGTACTTAAAATTCAAGCTGTTCCACTGCGGATGCGCCAGGCTATTCTGGCTGCCGAAGACGACCGGTTTTATCAGCACGGTGCGGTGGACTATCAGGGGGTGATGCGGGCCTTGGTGGCCAACGTATTCTCGGCCAGTGTCAAGGAAGGTGCCAGCACCATTACCATGCAGGTGGCGCGCAATTTTTTTCTCAGTAACGAACGCACCTATGCCCGCAAGCTGTCGGAAGTACTCCTGGCCTATAAGATTGAGAGCAGTTTGAGCAAGGATCAGATCCTTGAACTCTACATCAACCAGATCTACCTGGGCCAGCGTGCCTACGGTTTCGGAGCTGCAGCCTATGTCTATTATGGCGGCCCGCTGGAGCAGTTGAATCTCGCCGAGATGGCCATGCTCGCCGGGCTACCCAAGGCCCCTTCACGTTATAACCCGGTCATCAATCCAAAACGCGCGGCCTTGCGCCAACAGTATGTGTTAAGGCGCATGCACGAACTCAAGTTCATCAGCGATTCTGAATATAACGAAGCCATTCGGCACCCCGGCCACGTGACGCCTTTTCACTCGGGCTTCCTGCTCAAGGCTGATTACGTGGCTGAAATGGCGCGACAGTACATGGTGCAAGCCTACGGTGACGAGGTGTACAACAAGGGGTACAAAGTGGTCACGACCTTGTTGAAGGCGGATCAGGAAGCCGCGTATCGGGCGGTGCGTCAGGGCGTCATGGATTATGATCGCCGACATGGTTATCGCGGGCCTGAGGATTATGCGCAACTCCCGGTATCAGGCCTCTCGGAGGAAGATCTGGAAGATGCCCTCGCAGATGCGGATGTCAGCGACGACCTCTACCCTGGGGTGGTGGTGGAGGCATCGGACAGGGAAGTGCGCGTTTATGTCAAATCCACTGGCATGATTTCAGTCAAGGGAGAGGGACTGGCTTTTGTCAAAGCGAGTCTCAGCCCTAAAGCTCCCGCCGACCAGCAAATTCGTCGCGGCGCCATCATTCGGGTCAGCCACGATGACAAAGGGAGCTGGCAAATTACCCAGTATCCCGGTGTGGAAGCGGCCCTGGTTTCGCTGGATAGCCACAATGGCGCCATCCGGGCCTTGGTGGGTGGATTTGATTTCAACCAGAGCAAATTCAATCACGTCACCCAGGCTTATCGTCAGCCTGGGTCGAGCTTCAAACCGTTCATTTACTCGGCCGCACTCGAAAAAGGTTTCACGGCAGCGACACTGGTCAATGATGTGCCGTTTGCCATCGATCCTGCCCAAAACGGGGGAGAGGCCTGGGAGCCTCATAACTACGAGGATGATTACTCAGGTCAGATCCGACTGCGGGTGGCTTTGGCAAAATCCAAGAATATGGTGGCGATTCGTGTACTGCAGGCGATTACACCGGCCTACGCCCATGATTACATTACCCGCTTTGGATTTGACCCCGACAAGCATCCGCCCTATCTCAGTATGGCACTGGGGTCCGGATTGGCAACTCCTCTCCAGATGGCAGGAGCCTATGCGATTTTTGCCAACGGGGGCTTTCGGGTCCAACCTTTTTTCATTGATCGGGTACTGGACGCGCACGGCAGCATTGTTAGCCAGAATCGACAGGTTGCAGCGGGGGAAGGGGCGGAACAAGTGATTGATCCACGCAATGCGTTCATCATGACCAGCATGATGCACGACGTGATTCGTATGGGCACCGCGACAAGGGCGTTGAGTCTGGGGCGACAGGATCTGGCGGGCAAGACGGGGACCACCAACGACCATGTGGATGCCTGGTTTACGGGGTTCCAGCCAAGCCTGGTGGCGGTGGCCTGGATGGGATTCGACAAGCCCGCATCTTTGGGACCTCGGGAGACAGGGGCGCAGGCGGCGTTACCCATCTGGATGTCCTATATGGAGCGCGCTTTACGAACCATTCCGGAAAGTCTACAGGCGGTGCCCCCTGGTATTAGTATCAGGAGTATCGACCCTGTGACAGGAAAGCCCGATGAGACCGGCTCCGACCGCATCACCGAATATTTTTATTCGGAGCCTGCTCGCGTCAATTGAATCCACAGGAGAGTCCATGGCTTCAGGCAAGCGCAGTCATCATCGGGAACATCTGGCGTATCTTGCTGCGCGCATCATGGCCGAAGACGGTACGCAAGATTACTCTGCCGCCAAACGCAAGGCTGCACGCCAGGCCGGAGTGCCCAGTACCCAGCAGTTGCCCGACAATCGCGAGATCGAAGCTGCGTTACGAAGCTGGCAAGCGTTATACCAGCGAGACAACCGTGAACCCGTATTGCGTGAACTCAGGCAGGCCGCCGTTACCGCCATGAAGCTGCTGGAACTCTTTAATCCCTGGCTGACCGGCTCTGTGCTGTCGGGTACAGCCGGGCCGCACTCAGGCATCAATCTGCAATTGTTCACCGATGATGGTAAAACGCTCGAGCTATTTCTGTTGAACCGCCAACTGGACTATCAGGTTGCAGACCGTAAAACCCGAATCGGTGACCGGCCCATCGAAGCAACCGTCATCAGTTTTAATGTGCAAGGCATCCCTGTGAATGCCACACTGTTCCCGC
Organism: Betaproteobacteria bacterium; assembly: GCA_028870615.1. Taxonomy (GTDB): domain Bacteria; phylum Pseudomonadota; class Gammaproteobacteria; order Burkholderiales; family Ferrovaceae; genus JAJZRV01. Next base: position 5,802 of record JAGWPH010000200.1, on the reverse strand, counting down.
TGGACATGCAGCGCATTACCCAAAAAACAAGTGATGGCCGACCTGTGGAACGGGCCCGCCTTGCCCAAGTGGAAGCTTTGTTGGAACCGGTCGCTACGCCGACTTGATCATTTCGGCGGCACGCAGGGCAAAATAGGTCAGTACGCCGTCTGCACCGGCCCGTTTGAAGGAAAGCAGGGTCTCCAGAATGCAGCGCTCATCCAGCCAGCCTGCGTCAATGGCGCCGCGTAGCATGGCGTATTCGCCACTGACCTGATAGGCGAATGTCGGCGCCTTGAACTGATCCTTGACGCGTCGAATGATGTCAAGATAGGGCAACCCGGGTTTGACCATCACCATATCTGCCCCCTCTTCCAGATCCAGTCCGACCTCCCACAACGCTTCGTCGGAATTGGCGGGGTCCATTTGATAGGTTTCTTTGCTGCTTTTCCCCAGGTTTTTCGCCGAACCCACGGCATCTCTGAACGGTCCGTAAAATGAGGAGGCATATTTGGCGGAATACGCCAGGATACGGGTGTGTATGTGCTGGTCTGCGTCGAGTGCCTCGCGGATCCGGCGAATGCGGCCATCCATCATGTCTGAAGGTGCGACGATATCGGCCCCTGCCGCGGCTTCCACCACGGCCTGGCGCGCCAGGGCTTCCAGGGTGACATCGTTTTGCACATAACCGTTTTCATCGATGATGCCATCCTGACCGTGGCTGGTATACGGATCCAGCGCGACATCGGTAATGATGCCCAATTCAGGAAAGCGTTTCTTGAGGGTGCTCACGGCTCCCGGCAACAGGCCATCGGGATTCCAGGCCTCACGGGCGTCAAGGGACTTCAGGGAGGGGTCAATCACCGGAAACAATGCCAGTGCCGGGATCCCCAAGGCCAGGCAGCGCTCGGCTGTGACCAGCAGACGGTCCAGCGTTTGACGCTGGATGCCCGGCATGGAACTCACAGGCTCCTCACGGTTATGGCCCTGAATTACAAAGGCGGGGTAAATGAGGTCATCGGCGCTCAGGCGATGTTCTTGAACCAGGCGGCGCGAAAAAGCGTCGTGGCGATTGCGACGTGGTCTGCGTCTGGGAAAACAGCCCAAGGTTTCCATGATGGTTCTCGATTAGGGGCGGATGTGGGAACTTAACCGACCTTGAGGACTCTGACAACCGGTTGGCGCAAATCCAACGCCTGTCTTCCTCCCTAGGGCAGGTACTTGCCAGTTTGCCTGGCACTCGCCCCTGTGAAGCATTTCATGCCACCGGGGCTTTTTTTGTCTTCATGCCGTGGGTTGATAGAGCCGCGTGATTGCTGCGTCGGCGGCATCCAGCCCCTCTCGCGACACGCTTGAAAATGCAATGACCTCAAGGCGTTTCCCAAATTCTACCAAATTCTCACTGACCTCGCGCAGGACCTGAAGACGCGCACTGCGTGCCAGTTTGTCCGCTTTGGTCAACAAGACCACTACGGGCTTGCCGCTGGGCAAAAACCAGCTCAACAGCTGGCGATCCAAATCGGTCAGGGGGTGCCTGATGTCCATCAGGACCACCAATCCACGCAAAGATTTTCGGGCGACCAGATAATCGGAAAGCAAATTCTGCCAGTGATGTTTAACGGCCAGAGGCACTTTGGCATACCCGTAGCCGGGCAAGTCCACCAGAAACCGCTGGTCTCCCAGACTGAAGAAGTTGATATGTTGGGTGCGACCAGGCGTTTTGCTGGTGAATGCAAGCCGTGACTGATTGGCCAACACATTGATTGCACTTGATTTTCCGGCATTGGAACGGCCAGCAAAAGCGACTTCCACTCCGGCATCTATGGGGAGGCCGGCCCACTCGTTGACAGTTATGAAGAATTTGGCGTGCTGGAAAAGAGACATCGTTGCTAGCGGAGATGCTTGAATACGGATTCAGCCGCATCCAGCGTTTGTTCCAGTTCGGCTGTACCGTGGGCCGAGGACACGAATCCTGCTTCAAAAGCCGAAGGTGCCAGATAAATGCCCGCTTCCAGCATCCCATGAAAAAAGCGCTTGAACCGCTCTTTGTCCGATTCCATGACTTGATCGAGATTGGTGGGCAGCCCCTCCCTGAAATGAAGGCCAAACATGCCGCCAAGCGAGCAAACGGAGAAGGCGAAACCGTACTGGCTGGCAATGTGCGCAATCCCTTCAGTAACCGCTCGTGTCATTTCTCCCAAACGTTCATAAAATCCGGTTGCCATGGCAAGCTTGAGGTTAACGAGCCCTGCCGTTACTGCCACTGGGTTTCCCGAAAGCGTCCCAGCCTGATATACGGGCCCAAGCGGGGCCAGAAATTGCATGATGTCGTGGCGGCCGCCAAAGGCAGCAAGCGGCATACCTCCCCCGATGACCTTGCCGAGCGTGGTCAGGTCGGGACGAATGCCATAAATGGATTGGGCACCTCCCAGGGCAACCCGAAAACCCGACATGACTTCATCGAAAATCAGCAAGGCGCCATGGGCTTGAGTCAGCTGACGAAGGTGGGCCAGAAATTCGGGCCGGGGCATCACCATGTTCATATTACCGGCGACCGGTTCCACGATGACGGCAGCAAGGGTGTCTCCCATCTGAGCGAACAACGATTCCAACTGGGAGACATCGTTGTAATTCAACACGAGGGTATGGGCAGCCAGATCTGACGGGACTCCGCTCGAATCAGGTTGTCCAAAGGTCAATGCCCCTGAGCCTGCCTTGACCAGCAACGCATCCCCATGGCCGTGGTAACAGCCATCAAACTTTACGATCTTGTCGCGCCCGGTAAAGCCCCGTGCCAGACGAATGGCACTCATGGTGGCCTCGGTGCCGGAACTGGTCAAACGGACTTGCTCGATCGAAGGGACCAGGTGACAGATCAGCTCGGCCATTTCAATTTCGAGTTCCGTAGGCGCACCGAAACTCAGCCCTTTTCCGGCAACCTCCCGGACAGCCTCGATGACGGCGGGGTGGGCGTGGCCGTGCAGCAACGGGCCCCAGGAACAGACGTAGTCGATATATTCGCGGCCATCAACATCCCAAACGCGAGGTCCTGCCCCGCGGGCGAGAAAGCGAGGCGCCCCCCCCACCGCGCGAAATGCACGGACGGGGGAATTGACTCCTCCAGGAATATGAATCTGGGCGCGTTCAAACAGATGGTCGTTGAAACTGGACATATCTTCCTTGGAAATGATGGTTGAATTGGCGGGCTGTTTCGGCAATATCCGGCGCCTCGAACAGGGCCGAAATTACGGCAACTGCGTCGGCACCGGCCTCGATCAGCGCGTCCACATGGCCCGGGGTAATGCCGCCTATGGCGACAATCGGAATGCCAAGGTGCTGACGGGCCTCTTGTAACAAGGATAAGGAGGCGCGCACTGCCGCCGGTTTGGTTCTGGAGGAGAAAAAGCTACCGAATGCCACGTAACTTGCCCCGGCTTTTTCCGCAGCCAGGGCGAGCGGGAGGGAATCATAGCAGGAGATGCCAACTAGAAGTGAGTGGTCACTATCTGAAGAATATATATCCTGTATTGATTTATCACCACGACCTAAGTGCACCCCAGCGGCCTGGCAGGACCGTGCCAGGTCAATGTCATCGTTGACGATCAGGGCAACGCCCTGGGGTTGGCAGAGGGTAGCCAAAGCCTGTGCCTGTGCCTGGCGTACCGTCGGGGTCAGGGTTTTGGCTCGATACTGCAACAGGGTGGTTCCTCCGTCGATGGCTTGCTGGACCTGGCTCAGCAACCGGCGAGTGTCCGCAATTTCAGGGGTAATGGCATACAAGCCCCGGATGATGGATTGATCAATGGACATCGCCCACCGGAGGTTCGTCACGAGCCCAGAACAGTCGATCCGGAATGGGTTGTCCCATGCCCAAACGGAAAGCGTCCTTGAGCGTTTGCCAGGTATATTCCTGTGCTTCTGCTACGGCTTCGGCCATGTCGAGCCCTTGCGCAAGGCCCGCAGCGATGGCAGAGCTGAGCGTGCATCCCGAGCCGTGAAAACTCCCCATGAGGCGTTCCCAACCATCAGAGCGGATAACCCCTTCGCGACCATACAAGGTGTTGATGACCTGACTGGAGTTGCTATGGGTTCCAGTGATCAGCACATATTCGCAGCCGGTCTCCAAAATCAGTCGTGCTGCCTCTGCAAGGTCTGGGTTGCCTTCTTCAGGGGGTTCATCGTAGGCAATGCGCAGAATTTCCAGGGTGTTGGGTGTGACGATGGTGGACTGGGGAATAATCAATTCGCGCAGGGCCGAAAGCATGTCCTCTGAAGCCATCTCATCACCGCGTCCGCTGGCCAGGATGGGATCCAGAACCAAAGGAATTTCCGGGTAATCCGAGACGATTTCGGCAATGGCCGCAATGGCTTCAACGCTGCCTAGGACGCCCAGCTTGAATACGGTCACTGGCACATCCTCCAGAATGCAGCGCGCCTGGTCTGCAACCCATTCGGCGTCCAATGGCAGGACGTCCTCAACGCCAGTAGTGTCCTGAATGGTTATGCCGGTGACTACCGATAGCGGATGACAGCCCATGCTGGCCAGGGTCAGAACATCCGCTTGCAAACCAGCGCCCCCACTGGGGTCGGTGGCTGCAAAAATCAGCACAGCAGGGGGTGGCGAAGTCATGAACGAAGGTTGCTCTTCTAGGTGTCAGGTTTTATGATGCAGGGCTTGCACGGCCAGATTGAGACCTTGGCAGGCAATTCAATCATTTCAATGCGTTTCATTCTAACTCAATTCCGGGAAGACCATGGAAGCTGCTAATGGCTACAAAACCTATCTCTGCCTGATTTGCGGGTACATTTATGACGAAGAGTTGGGGGCGCCCGATGACGGTATTCCACCTTACACGCGTTGGGAGGACGTTCCGGTGAACTGGGTCTGTCCTGAGTGCGGCGCCCGTAAGGAAGATTTCGAGTTGATCGAGATCTGAACGCTTCAGTCGGCGGACCAGTTGATCCAGCCCATGGCGCTGGAAATCAGGACCATGAAGCCAAACAGAATTCTGTACCCGGCAAAAAAATTAAAGCTGTGACGACTGACGTAGCGCAGCAAAGCCCGTACGGTAATAAACGCGAACACAAATGAAAACAGGGAGCCGACGGCAAACAGGCCGAGATCGGCACTGTGTAAAAGCTGATGATATTTCACCAATTCATGCAGCGTAGCGGCAAATAACGTGGGAATGGCCAGAAAAAACGAAAATTCCGTGGCCGCGGTACGCGATAGTCCAAAATACAGCCCACCCATAATGGTGGCACCCGATCGGGAAGTCCCTGGAATCAGGGCGACTGCCTGACAGCAGCCAATTTTCAGGGCTGTTTGCCAATCCATGTCATCGACTTGATCCACTAACACGGGTTGCTTTCTGCTTTCTATCCAGAGAATCACAAAAGCCCCCAGGATGAAAGCCAGGGCAACCGGAACCGGGGCAAACAGATGCGCCTTGATGCGGCTTGCCAGCAATAAACCCAGAAACGCCGCGGGTAGGAAGGCGACGGCCAGATTAAGGGTAAATCGCCGCGCTTTGGGGTCGTGAGGCAAGCCCCGGATCACTGAAAGTATCTTGGTGCGGTACTCCCAGCATACGGCCAGAATGGCGGCAAACTGAATGACGATCTCGAAGACCTTGCCTTTCTCATCATTGAAGTTGAGCAGGCTGCCCGCCACAATCAGGTGACCTGTGCTGGAAACAGGTAAAAACTCAGTCAGACCTTCGACAATCCCCAGAATGGCCGCTTTGGCGAGTAAAAGCAGATCCATTCAATTACACTTTGCGATACAGCTCTGCACCGTTTTCCAGGAACTCGCTCGCCTTG
>JAGWPH010000199.1 GCA_028870615.1 Betaproteobacteria bacterium | reverse complement strand
CCGGGGAGACACCCTGCTTCGACACGTGGAACAGCAAGCCCGCGCGCTGGCCATCCATCGCCTGTTTCTGCTGAGCACACGGACCGGGCAGTGGTTTGCCGAACGCGGTTTTGTCGAGACTTCCATAGATCAGCTACCGCAGGCCAAGCAGGAGCTTTACAACTATCAAAGGCTTTCTAAAGTTTTCATCAAACAAATTCCGGACAATCTTGCAGCAAAGGTCAAACCATGAGCCGCACTGTTCACTGCATCAAGTTGCAACGCGAAGCGAAGGGGCTGGATTTCCCCCCTTATCCCGGCCCGCTGGGTGTGCGTATTTTCAATGAGGTTTCGGAGGAAGCCTGGAGAGAATGGCTTGAGACGCAAAAAATGCTGATCAATGAAAATCGCCTTAACCTCGCGGACGCCAAGGCGCGCCAGTACCTTGCCCAGCAGATGGAAGCCCACTTCTTCGGCGCTGGGGCCGAGCGGGCTTCAGGTTACGTACCACCTGGCGCCTGATCGGCGCTTCAGGCAATCACCGCGCGTTCGATTTCTTCCACCGAGGTGTGGCGGACGTCCTTTCCCTTGACCAGGAAAATGACGTATTCCGCCATATTCTTGGCATGGTCACCGATGCGTTCGATGGCCTTGGCGGCAAACAGGATCTCAATCGAATTGGAAATCGTGCGGGGATCTTCCATCATATAGGTGATGAGTTGCCGCAGAATGCCACGGAATGATTCGTCCACATCCTGGTCGTCCCGCAGGACCTGGGCGGCGCTGTTGGCATCCAGACGGGCAAACGCATCCAGTGCGCGTCCCAACATATGAACAGCCAGCTGAGCTGCGTGACGCAGATCCACCGGGCGTGGGGCGTGCAGGTGGTCTGCTCCATGAATCAATTTAGCCATGCGGGCAATTTTTTCTGCTTCGTCACCGATACGCTCCAGATCGGTGATGGTTTTGATGATTGCCAACACCAGTCGCAAATCTCCTGCTGCGGGCTGGCGACGCGCGATGATATGGGTGCAGTCCTCGTCGATGCTGACTTCCAGGCCGTTGACGCGATGATCATGGGCAATGACTTCGTCGGCCAGCGCCATGTCACCCTCGTGTAGCGATTCAACAGCCTTTTCGATCTGTTCTTCCACCAATCCCCCCATTTTGAGGACCTTGGCTCGAACTGTTTCCAGTTCTACGTCAAATTGTTTGGCGATATGTTCTGTGGGCATGGTTGAGCTCCCCTGGCTAATGTGTCGAGATGCGAATCCCTTGGGTCGTGGCAAGAATCAGAACATCGGCAGGGCGCCGTGCAAAAATGCCGCACATGACCACACCGGTGATGCTGGACAAACGTGTTTCCATTTCAACCGGGTTCTGGATTTTGAGATGATGAATGTCCAGAATGATATTGCCATTGTCCGTGACAAACCCCTCGCGCAGGACGGGTTGCCCCCCCAAACGCACAATTTCACGGGCCACAAAGCTACGCGCCATGGGAATGACCTCAAGCGGCAACGGAAAGTTTCCCAGCACCGGCACCAATTTTTTTTCGTCGGCGATACAGACAAATTGCCGGGCTACGGCCGCCACGATCTTTTCTCGTGTCAAAGCGCCACCGCCACCTTTGATCATGGTCAGGTGGGGGGTGATTTCGTCGGCGCCATCGATGTATACCGGAAGATCATTCACGCTATTGAGGTCGTAAACGGGTATGCCGGCGGCCTTGAGACGCTGTGTGGAGGCTCCAGAGCTGGAGACGGCTCCTTCGATTCGACCTTTGATCCCGATCAGCTCCTGGATGAAAAAATTGACCGTGGAGCCCGTACCGACGCCCACGACGGCGCCGTCCGGAATGTATTCCAGGGCAGCCCGTGCTGCGGCAAACTTCAGATCGTCCTGAGTCATTGTCATGTCTCGCTTGGAGCTTCCAGCATAACCGCAAGCGGGGGCGCGCTCAACCGGTTTTGGGGAT
>JAGWPH010000198.1 GCA_028870615.1 Betaproteobacteria bacterium | reverse complement strand
GTTTGGCCAGCGCTTCCTGCAAATAACTTTCGCCAAAAGCCGTCTGGCCCGCAGCGCAGGCTTCCCGAATGGCGGCTGCGGACTGTCCCTTGCTCACGGCCAGCACCATGACAGGACGCTCCCCGGTCAGCTGCCGCACCTGCACGATAACCTGTTGAAGTTTTTCAGCAACGGTCATGGTTTCTGACCAAATGGTTTATCATACCCGACTCGAATCCTTATTATATTAGGCATTCTATGGCAGGTTTGACCCCCGAAACCCCCTGGCCCACAGAGATCACGCTACATCAGGCATCGCGCCGACTGGATGTGGCATTCAGTGATGGCCAACAATACCAGTTCCCGATCGAATATTTGCGGGTCTATTCCCCATCGGCAGAGGTCCGTGGCCACGGCCCGGGCCAGGAAACCCTGCAAACCGGAAAACGCCATGTTTCCATCAAGGAAATCATTCCGGTAGGTTCCTACGCCATTCAGATCTGCTTTTCCGACGGTCATGACACTGGCATTTTTTCCTGGGATTACCTCAAGGATTTGGGCGTAAACCAGGAAGAGTACTGGGCCACGTATCTCAACCGGATGGAAGCCAACGGCGCCAGCCGGGAACCCCACTGACCTCATGAGCAAGACCCATTTCGGCTTTACCGAGGTTGACGAGGCTGACAAGGCCCACAAAGTTGCCGAAGTTTTTGATTCGGTGGCTTCGCGCTATGATCTCATGAACGACCTGATGTCCGCGGGAATGCACCGGCTCTGGAAACATTTCACCCTCAGCGTGGCCCAAGTCCGCCCAGGTGAGCGGGTTCTCGATCTGGCTTCCGGCAGCGGAGACCTGGCCCGTGGCTTTGCGCGCGCCGCAGGAGAAACCGGACAGGTCGTCATGACCGATATCAATTTTGCCATGCTATCGCGTGGACGCGATCGCTTGCTGGATGCGGGCCATGCCCTGCCCACCACACAATGTGACGCCGAGCGCCTGCCTTTTCCCGACAACACCTTCGATTGCGTCAGCGTGGCCTTCGGGCTGCGCAACATGACTCACAAAGAGCGGGCGCTATCCGAAATGCAACGCGTCCTCAAATCCGGCGGGCGCGCCCTGGTCCTGGAATTCTCCAAAATCTGGGCGCCCCTGCGCCCCCTTTATGATGCCTACTCCTTCAAGGTCATTCCAAAAATCGGTCAGTGGGTCACCAAGGATGAAGCCAGCTATCAGTACCTTGCCGAATCCATTCGCATGCACCCCGATCAGGAAACCCTCAAGGCCATGATGGAAACCGCTGGTTTTGAATCCGTGGACTGGTTCAACCTGTCTGCCGGCGTGGTGGCCCTGCACCGAGGCCATAAATGGTAACGGGCACGTTGCAGAGGCTCCTTTCCGACGGCCTGCGACACTTGATGTCCACTGCGCCCTGGGCTGCGCTCCGACTCAAGCCTTTTGCCGGTTGTGAGATCGCCCTCGATCTGGGCGAGTTGATGATTCCACTCACGGTGGATCCGGACGGGTTCCTTGTTTTGTCGGCCATGCGCCCGGAACGGGCCGATCTGTCCATTCAGATTCCCCTGAATGCGCTGCCCCTGCTCCTGAATGATCGGGCCGCCGCGTTGCGCCAGTTTCATCTGGAAGGCAACAGCGGGCTGGCCGCAGAAATCGGCTTTCTGGCCAAAAACTTCCGCCCCGACCTGGAAGAACTGCTGAGTCGTGTGGTGGGGGACCTCCTGGCACATCGCGTGGCCCAAACGGTGCGCTCCGGACAGGCGTGGGCCCAGGACAGCCTGCGCCGTCTGTCAGAGTCCATGGCAGAGTACGCAACGGAGGAAGCCCAACTGATCGCCAGCCACTCGAGCCTGCATCTTTTTGCCAGCGAAGTGGAACAGCTTGCCCAGGATGTGCAGCGTCTGGAGCAACGCATGGCCAGGCGAACCTGATGCGTATTCTGCGGTTGTTCAAGATCCTGTCCGTGGTTGCGGCCTACGGGTTAGACGAATTTGTCTTTTTTCATTCCAGTGCCGCCACGGCACGCGCCGTCACGCGCAACCTGCTGTTCTGGCGCCGCTTCACCGAGCCGCGGGGGGTGCGCCTGCGACGCGCGCTCGAAACGCTGGGGCCCATTTTTGTCAAATTCGGTCAGGCCCTCTCCACCCGGCGCGATCTCATTCCGCTCGATATTGCAGATGAGTTGGCCCGGTTGCAGGACCGCGTCCCGCCCTTCCCTGGGGAACAGGCCAAAGCCATGCTGGAAGCCATCTACGGCCGGCCACTGGACAGCGTATTCGCCCGGTTTGACACAACCCCTGTCGCCAGCGCTTCGGTAGCCCAGGTTCATTTTGCAATTCTCAAAAACGGGCGTGAGGCAGCGGTCAAAATTCTGCGCCCCAATGTTCACCGTGCCATTGCGCGTGATGTGGCCCTGCTGTACACCCTCGCGCATCTGCTGGAACGCTGGTTTTCCGAAGCGCGTCGTTTGCACCCCGTGCAGGTGGTGGCCGAATTCGAAAAACATCTGGGCGAAGAACTCGACCTGATGGTTGAAGCTTCGAATGCCAGCCAGTTGCGACGCAACTTTTCGGATCAACGTCTCCTGATCATTCCAGAAGTATTCTGGGACTATTGCGATACCCGGGTCATGGTGATGGAACGCATGGCCGGGACACCCATCAGCCAGGTGGACCTGCTTCGCAGCAAAGGGGTGGATATTCCAAAGCTCGCGCGCGACGGGGTCGAAATTTTCTTTACCCAGGTGTTCAGGGACGGGTTTTTTCATGCTGACATGCATCCCGGCAACATCCAGGTGGCTGATGACGGGCGCTACATCGGCCTGGATTTTGGTATCGTGGGCACCTTGAGCAACACCGACAAAAATTATCTGGCCCGGAATTTTCTGGCATTTTTCCGTCGCGATTATCACCGCGTCGCCCTGGCACACATCGAAGCCGGATGGGTTCCCGCAGATACCCGGGCCGACGAATTCGAGTCTGCGGTCCGTTCCGTATGCGAACCCATCTTTGACAAGCCCCTGCACGAAATTTCCTTTGGCAAGGTATTGCTGCGCCTGTTTCAGGTCTCGCGCCGCTTCAATATGGAAATCCAGCCCCAGTTGGTGATGCTGCAAAAAACGCTGCTCAATGTGGAAGGGCTGGGGCGCGATCTGGATCCCAATCTGGACCTATGGAAAACCGCCAAACCGTTTCTGGAGCGCTGGATGAGCGAGCAGGTGGGATGGCGCGGTCTGATCCGCGCATTACGTCATGAAGGAGGTCAATGGGTCACCGTAGTGCCTGAGCTGCCCCGCCTGATCCATCGGGCACTGACTGCCCCGCCGGAGAGCGCCCTTCGTCAGGAAATGGAATCCCTGCGATTACAGCAGCGCGGTTTGCAGCGTTGGCTTACGGGGGTTCTGGTCTTGTTGGGACTACTGGCAGGGATGGTGTTTGCACTGATGTGGCTGGTTCTGCAGGGCGGCTACTAGACTTAATGCTGCACGATGCCCAGGTAGGCAGCGCGCACCTTGGGATCGTTGCGCAACTGTTCTGCCGGGCCGTGTACGGCAATCCGGCCATTTTCCAGTACATAACCGTAATCCGCCACTGCGAGGGCTGCCGAGGCAAATTGCTCCACCAGAAGCATGGTCATGCCTTGCGCCTTGAGGCGCCCGATGATGTGAAAGACTTCCTCCACCAAAATCGGCGCCAGTCCCATGGACGGTTCGTCCAGCAGGAGCACGTCAGGATTGAGCATCAGGGCTCGCGCCATGGCCAGCATCTGTTGCTCCCCTCCAGACAGCGTCCCGGCCTGCTGAAATTGCCGCTCCCGCAAGCGTGGAAAAATGTCGAGCGCCCGGTCCAGATCTCCCTGGATGTCGCCTCGCGCTCTTTTGCCTCCAAAGGTCAGTCGGGTAAAAGCGCCCAGCAACAGGTTATCGCGAACGGACTGGGTGGGAAACACCCTGCGTCCTTCGGGCGAATGGGCCAATCCGATCCTGGCAATACGGTGGGCTGGCAAACCGGTGATATTTTTGCCCCCCAGCGTGATGCTGCCTCCCGTGGGCTTGAGCATGCCGCTGATGGCGCGCATGGTGGTGGTTTTACCGGCGCCGTTGGAGCCGATCAGCGTCACCACCTGACCTTTCGGGATGGTCAATTCAATGCCGTGGAGCACCTGGACCTGACCGTAGGCAGCTTTGAGTTGGTTGATTACCAGCATGGGGACGCGCTCCTCGATCAGGCGGACTGGCCGCCCAGATAAGCTTCAATCACTTTCGGGTCAGACTGTACAGCAGCCGGTTTGCCTTCGGCGATCTTTTGTCCGAAGTCGAGTACTGACACGATATCCGAAATATTCATGACAACATCCATGTGATGCTCGATCAAAACGATGGTGATTCCGCATTCCCGAATCTTGCGAATGATTTCGATCAGGTCCTTGATCTCCGGCAAGGTCAAGCCTGCCGCGGGCTCATCCAGCAACAACAGCACCGGATTGAGGCCCAGGGCGCGCCCAATCTCCAGCAGTCGCTGACGCCCATAGGGCAGGTTGCGGGCCTCTTCGTTGATAAACGCCTGCAACCCCACAAAATACAGAATGCTGGCCGCACGTTGGCGGGCGGCGATTTCTTCCCGTCGATACCGCGGGGTATTCAGCATCACATCCAGCAGGTTGGAGCGATAGGTATGGTGCAGTCCCACCAGCACGTTTTCAAGTGCCGTCATTTCGCCAAACAGCTGCAAGTTCTGGAAAGTGCGGGCAATTCCCTGCAGCGCAATGGCTGATGGGGATTGTCCCGAAATGTTCTTGCCGTTGAAAACCACCTCACCTTCTGTAGGGGTATAAATGCCCGTGAGCACATTCATCATTGTCGACTTGCCCGACCCGTTGGGGCCGATCAACCCATGAATCGTCCCTTGAACAATTTCCAGATCAACTTCGTTGAGGGCCTTCAACCCGCCAAATTGCATCAGGATCCGCCGCGCCTCGAGTAGCTTCCCCCCATCCACCGTTGCATGGCCCGTCATCGCCCACGCTGTTTCCTCATGGGAGGAGACCGTCACCTGGGATCGTGCCACCCACTGGGGCTTGAAATGGCCGATGATGCCGCGGATCCAGCCCACAATGCCTTCCTGTAGGTAATACACGACATACAGGATCAGAAATCCAAAAATGGTAATACGCCAATTGGTCATTTCCTCCAGGGCATACGCACTGAACAATAACGCTGCAGCACCCAGAACCGGGACCACCAGGGGTTTGAGGGTTCGCCGGCCACTGACGATATGACGCACTACATAAATGGCCACACCCGCTGCCGCCACATACGCAAGATCACGGAACAGATTGATGTCATCCAGGAGATTGGGCAGCAGCACCACGATGGCCGCTCCCAGTACGGGCCCCATGCGGGTCTTGCGACCCCCCATGATGATGGCCAGCAAAAAGAGCACGGTCAGCTCGAAATTGAAGGTGTTGGGCGCAATGTAGAGTTCGTTGAACGTATACAGGCCTCCCGCCAGGCCAGCCAATCCGGCGCTGATGGCAAATGCGTAGACCTTGTACCGATAAACGCTGACACCCATGCAGTCGGAGGCCACCGGACTGCCGCGCAAGGCCTCGAAAGCTCTGCCAAGATGGGAATTGAGCACGCGATTGACCAACAACATGGCCACCAGAAAGATACTGATCACGAAATAATAATAGTGCTGCTCCTCCATCACCCAGCCAAATAACACGGGCTTTTTGATGGTGATGCCCAGTGGCCCGTTGGTCAGAAAATCCATTTCGTTGATCAGTATCTGGGCGATGGTCCCAAAGGCGAGCGTGACCATGGCAAGGTATGGACCCGTGACGCGCAAGGCGGGCAACGCCAGCAGCAAGCCGAAAAATGCCGTCACCACAATGCTGCAGGGAATGGCCAGATAAAACGGCAACCCCAGTTTCCAGTTGATAATTCCCGCCGCATAAGCCCCAATACCAAACAGGGCCGCGTGGGCCAGGGAAACTTCGCCGGTGTAACCAACCACGATATCCAGCCCGAACAGCAGGATGGCATAAATGGCAATCAGCACCACCTGGTGAATATAATATTCGTTATGAATCCATTGCGGAATCACGGCCAGCAGGCCAACGCCCACGAGCAGCGCAGTTGTCTGAACGGATTTCATCAAATCAAACCTTCTTGATGGTGGTCTTGCCAAAGAGTCCGCTGGGTTTGATTGCCAGTACCAATAGCAACAATACAAGCCCCGGGACATCCTTGTAGCCCGTGGACACATAGAATCCGGTCGTGGTTTCGGCAACGCCCAGCAAGAGACCGCCAACGATCACCCCCAAGCCAGAAGTCAGCCCCCCGATAATCGCCACGGCAAAGGCCTTGAGTCCCAGCACCGCTCCCATCGAAGCGCCTGTCAACGTAATGGGTGCAATCAACACTCCTGCAAAAGCTGCCGACATGGAAGACAAGGCATAAGAAAACGTGATGACCAACCCCGTATTGATCCCCATCAGGCCGGCAGCATCACGATCGCTGGACGTTGCAACCACGGCCTTGCCGTAGATGGAACGCCGATTGAAAAATTCCACCAGCGCCATCATCAAAATGGCGCCCACCACCACCATGAGTTCCATAGGCAGGACGTTGGCACCAAAAAGATGGATCGGTGTCGTGGGGAGTGGCGATGGAAAGGGCAGGTCGTCACGGCCCCAAACATTTTCGGCAACATTGCGAAAAATGATCCCCAACGCGATGGTGGACATGATCCAGCCAAATTCCGATTTGGTCTTGATGGCGGGCCGGACCCCCACAAACTCCACCAATGCGCCCTGCAAAGCGCCAAACAGCAGGACCAGGGGAACCATCAGCCAGTAGTTGACATAGGGTCCGCCCATGATGTCTCCGGACAGGCTCAAGCCCACCATGGCTCCCAACATCAGGGCCTCCCCCTGCCCGAAATTAAGGGTTCCGGAAGTGGCAAAAGTGGATTGATAACCGAAAGCAATAACGGCATAAATCATGCCGAGAGCAACGCCGCTCATCAGCAGTTGCAGCAGGATATCCATGGAAAGTCCTGGTTGGTGGCTAGGGTGAAATAGGTATCCCTCAAAGCGGTGCGTCCCGCCAGGAGACGGGACGCAGTACGCTTACTTGGTATGGAGAGGATTCTTTCTATCCTCTTCGTAGGCATAAACCACATGCCCACCACTCACCTCGCCCATCACTGGAATATTCGCGCTGATGGCTTCGTGATTGTCATGAGAATAGGGCTTGTTGTAGTTGGTCACAACGCCTTCCACTTTCTGGGTCAGGTTTTCCAGCGCGGCACGCACCTTGGGACCATCGGTCGACCCTGCCTGCTTGATTGCTGCTGCCAGCAAATACATGGAATCGTAGCCCTGCGCTGCGGACACCGGAGAAGTGATGCGTCCATTGGCCGGATGGTAAGCCTTCAGGTAGGCCTCGATAAACGCCTTACGTTTGGGTGTGTTGGGTTCCTGAATGAAGGTTTGCGGCATGCGCGCGCCTTCGCTGTTGGCCCCGGCATTGTCAATGAAATTGGCCATTGACAGGGTCCAGCTGCCCACCATGGGAACTTTCCAACCCAGTTTGGCCATGCCGTTGGCGATTTGGGCCAGTTCAGGCCCAATGGCATAGGTCAAAATGATCTGCGCGCCTGCGGCCTTGGCTTTGAGGAGCTGGGACGTCATGTCCGTGTCCTTGATGTTGAATTTTTCAACAGCGACCGGTGTGATGCCCTTGGCTTTCAGGGCCCTTTCCAGATCCTCGCGCCCGAGTTGGCCGTAGTTGGTGGAATCCGCCAGAATGGCCACTTTGGTGAATTTACGCTTGGTCACCGCCTCATCCACAATCATCCCGGACTGGATGGTGTCATTGGCCGAAGTGCGGAATATATAGTTGTCTGGAAACTCGGGTGGCAAAAACTGTTTGGTGACGAGAGAACCCGTCGACACATTGTTGATGACCGGAATTTTCGCTTCCTCATAAAACCGTTGGGAGGCCAGCGACACGCCCGTGTTGATAAACCCGACATCGGCAACCACTTGTTCCTTGTTAATGAGCTCCTGGGCAATCTGTACGCCGCGCTCATTTTTGGCTTCATCGTCGCGCTCTATCAACTGGATCTGGCGTCCCAGCACACCGCCTGCCTTGTTGATTTCGTCCGTAGCCAGGCGGACACCGTCGCGCATTGACAGGCCCATCGGGGACGACCCTCCCGTAAACGGACCGGAAACACCAATTTTGATCGGATCCGCCGCGATGACGTCTAACGCCAGGGTTACCAGGGCAGCGCCCAACAACTGGGCAGCCCGTTTGGGAATTGCAAAACGCATGATCATCTCCTCGTTGTAGTGTCCGGCTTTATAATAAATCCGCTGCGAGACAGCTACCGCTAGCCGTGCCGGTGATTCTAGCACAGGGCCCTCTCCTCAGTGTACCAGTGGAATTCGGCGCCTACCCCTGATCCAAATCAAGTTGTAAGCTGCAATGGTTTGGCACAATGCCCTTCGTCATCAAACCATTGCGAGAATTGCATGATTTATGAACTAGACCACCAAACACCGGTGATTGCGCCCAGTTGCTACGTGGATGAGAACGCCGTCGTCATTGGTCAGGTCACGCTCGGGGCAGAATCCTCCGTTTGGTGCAATGTCGTTCTCCGGGCCGACAATGATGCCATTACCATTGGTCAGCGCACCAATATCCAGGACGGTGCGGTACTGCACACCGATCCCGGCTGCCCCCTGATCATCGGCAATGATGTCAGCGTGGGGCACATGGCCATGTTGCATGGATGTACCGTGGGTGACGGTAGCCTGATCGGAATCAAGTCGGTCATTCTCAACAATACCGTCATTGGCAAAAACTGCCTGATTGGCGCCAATACGCTGCTCACGGAAAACAAGGTTATTCCCGATGGCTCCCTGGTTATCGGCGCCCCGGGCCGGGTCATCCGCGCCCTCACTCCCGAAGAGATTGCCAGTCTGCAATCCAATGCCGATAGCTACGTCAACCGCGGAAAACGCTTCAAAACCCAGCTGAGACGCATCAATTCATCAAAATAGACTATAGAATGGGAGCCTCCTGAACTCCGCGGTCCTGTCCCCCATGCTGGATAAACGCACCACGGTTCTCATTGACGGCCCTGTGGGCAAACTGGAAACAGTCATCAACCTGCCCACCGGCGAAGCGCGCGGCATCGCCCTGGTGGCACATCCCCATCCTCTCTTCGGTGGCACGCTCGACAACAAGGTCGTCCAAACGCTGGCCAACACCTTTGTCAGCCTGGGCTGTGTGGCCCTGCGCATGAATTTTCGCGGCGTTGGAGCCAGCGAAGGGGTACACGACGAAGGTCGCGGCGAAACGGATGACTGGCTGGCCGTACACGAATATGCACGCAGCTACTACCCTGATCTGCCGCTGTTTCTGGCTGGATTTTCCTTTGGCGCCTATGTCCAGAGTGAAGTAGCGCGCCGTATCGCCTGCCAAAAAATGGTATTGATCGGCCCGGCGGTGAGCACCTGCGCCCTGGGGCCCGTGGCTGCCAATACCCTGGTCATGCATGGTGAACTGGACGACACGATCCCATTGGCCCATGTCCTGCGCTGGGCTGCCCCCCAGGATCTCCCCATCGTGGTGGTGCCTGGTTCGGATCACTTTTTTCACAGACGCCTGCATCTCATCCGGGAATGGGTCACCCTGGCTTGCCGTTTTTAACGCCTCTGGAGCCACCTCATGTTTCTGCTTTATCTCAAGGCCTTTCATGTGATGTTCATGGTGACCTGGTTTGCCGGGCTGTTCTATCTCCCCCGCCTGTTTGTCTACCACGCCCTGGCCTCTCAGGATGCACAAGGGTGCGAACGTTTCAAGGTGATGGAACGCAAACTGTTCTGGGGCATCATGACTCCCGGGGGGATCCTGACCGTGGCTTCCGGTCTCACCATGGCCTTTGTTTTTGGGGACCAGGGCGGCTGGCTCAACCCCAAGATGGCACTGGTCCTGTTGCTGGTGCTCTATCATGTCTGGTGCGGCCTGCTGTTGCGGGATTTTGCGCGAGATCGCAATGCCCACAGCCCGCTCTGGTACCGCTGGTTCAATGAGGCTCCCGTGTTGATCCTGATTCCCGCAGTTATCCTGGCTGTAGTGAAACCCTTCTGACGATCATGCCGCTTCATCATTTCTTTGCTCCCTGCCCCCGCGGCCTGGAAACCGTGCTGGCCGATGAATTGGCGGCCCTGGGTGCCCAGTCCGTGCAGGCGTCCGATGCGGGTGCGACGTTTCAGGGAGATTTTGGCCTGGCCATGCGCGTCAATCTGGAAAGCCGCATCGCCAGCCGCGTCCTGTGGCAGCTGGCCACCGGACCCTATACAAGCGAACAACAGGTGATTGAAGCCGCGTACCGCTTGCCATGGTCAGACTGGATCACCGTAGAACAGACCCTGATGGTTGATACCAATGCCCATCGCTGCCCGCTCAGAAGCCTGGACTTCGTCACCCTGCGCATCAAGGATGCCGTGTGCGATCATTTTATGGAGCGCTGCAACCGCCGGCCCTTCGTGGATACCCGCCAACCTGACGTTCGAATCCACGCTTTCCTCAACCAGGACACGTATTTTCTGTATCTCGATACCTCGGGTGATGCGCTGTTCAAACGGGGATCACGCCTGGAATCCGGGGAAGCTCCGCTCAAAAAAAACCTGGCCGCCGGTATCCTGCAGCTGGCTGGCTGGCAACCTGGCATTCCGTTACTCGACCCTTTTTGCGGCGCCGGAACTTTTCTGGTGGAAGCCGCTGAACGTGCGCTTGAGCGCGCTCCGGGACTGGGACGCGCTTTTGGTTTCGAGCGTCTTGCAGGTTGGAATCTGGCCGAATGGGAATGCATTAAGGCTGCGGCTCAGGCACGGGCCCAAGTGGCTCGCCCCTTGCCCATCTGGGGGCACGACCTCAAAGGCGACGCACTCGAAGCGGCCCGGGCCAACCTTGCAGCGGCAAACCTGCTGGAATGCGTTCAACTCAAACAAGTCAATATATTGGAGTCCACGCCTCCTGCCCCTTCGGGATTACTGGTGACCAATCCCCCCTATGGCGTGCGCATGGGAGAACAGGCCGAACTGGCACTACTCTATCCAAAACTGGGGGATGTCCTCAAGCAACGCTATGCGGGTTGGACGGCCTGTTTTTTTACCGCGGACATGCGCCTGCCAAAATTGATCCGGCTCACAACGTCGCGCCGGATTCCCCTCTTCAATGGCGCTCTGGAATGCCGCCTGTTTCAAATTAAAGTGGTGGCCGGCTCAAATCGCAAGCCCTGATGTCACTGCGACTCTCGTTGCTGTAACATGAGCGTCATATTTCGTGGGTATAAGCAGATGCATGGAAACGCTATGTCATTTGCCCGCGCTTAACACGGAGGTCCATTTGGGAGCCCGCATACTGGTCGTCGAAGATGAGACGGCCATTCAGGAACTGATCGCCCTCAATCTCAGCCAGGCCGGTCACGATACCTTGCTGGCCTCAGATGCCCATGAAGCCCTGGAGCGGGTGCACGATTCCCTGCCCGACCTGGTGCTGGTGGACTGGATGCTGCCCAGAATGAGCGGAATTGATTTGGTACGCCGCCTGCGCAGCAATGACCGCACCCGAAACATCCCCATCATCATGCTGACGGCTCGTGCAGATGAAGCCGACAAATTGCTGGGCCTGGAGTCAGGGGCCGACGATTACATCACCAAACCCTTTTCGATCCGGGAACTCAACGCCCGGATCAAGGCTGTTTTGCGCCGACGGGCGCCCCAGATGACGGAAGATCTGGCCCAATTCAAAGGCCTCACCCTGGACCCCGGGCTTCATCGTGTCAGTGCGCTGGGCACCGAAATTGATCTCGGCCCGACCGAATTCAAACTGCTTCATTTTTTCATGACCCATCCTGAACGCGTTTATTCCCGCACCCAGATCCTCGATCATGTGTGGGGTGATCACGTCTTCATCGAAGAACGTACCGTGGATGTTCACATCCGGCGATTGCGCGCGGCACTGGAACCCAGTGGCACTGACCAGTTGTTGCAAACCGTGCGCGGCTCGGGCTACCGGCTGACTGCCCTCCCCTGATTTCTCCAGGTCTGGTAACCTCAAGGGCTATGAGCCCCTTGAGACCATGAGACATTTCCTCAAATACACCTTGAGCGCCCTGTTGGTGATCCTGACCTTCAGCACCCTGGTCAGCCTGGCGTTCGGCTGGGTCTGGGGACTTGGGTTGTTAGCCCTGTTCATGACCGCTGTGGCTGCACGTGACACCTGGCACATGATGACGCTCAAACGCTGGCTGCAGCAGCAAATGGGTTCCGGATACCAACCCGGCGGCACCTGGAACCAGGTGTTTAGCCAGCTTTACCGCCTGGAAAAACATGGCGAACAGACCCAGCAGAAACTGCGCGAAGCGCTGGAACGGTTCCAGCATGCCGGCGCTGCCCTGCCCAGCGGGGTCGTCGTCATAGACACCGCAGACCGTATCCGCTGGTGTAACCCCAGCGCCGAAAAACATCTGTGCATCCAACTCAACCAGGATCGCGGCCAAAGCCTGACCTATCTGATCAGGCAACCCGAGTTTGGCGCCTATCTCAAAGCGCCTCCCTCAGAGCTGCCTCTCCTGCTGCGCCGTGTGCGGGGCAACGATCTGTCCCTTTCCATTCAGGTCGTACCCTACAGCGCTGAGGAACGCATGCTGGTAAGCCATGACATCACCCAGGTGGAGCGGGATGAACTCGTGCGCCAGGACTTCGTGGCCAACGTATCCCATGAATTACGGACGCCACTGACCGTCGTGGGTGGCTTTATCGAAACACTTCTGGAAGGGAAACCCCTCGATGAGGGCACGCAACGCCGGGTGCTGTTGACGATGCAGGCCCAAACCCAACGCATGCAACGTCTGGTGGAAGAACTGCTGACCCTGTCCCGCCTGGAAAGCCAGCTGTACTCCACTCCCGATGACCTGGTCCCGGTGAACGTCCTGATGCAGCAACTGGTTCAGATGGGTCGCCAGCTCAGCCAGGGACAGCATGATGTGCAGTCGGTATTCACAGACGCCGACAGTGTCCTGGGATCCGAATCCGAACTGCTCAGCGCCTTTGGCAACCTGGTCACCAATGCCGTGCGTTACACGCCACCGGGAGGGCAAATTCATCTCAACTGGCGGCGCGAACGGGGAGACGGTATTTTTTCCGTGCAGGATTCCGGCATTGGCATTCCACCCGAGCATTTGCCGCGACTGACCGAGCGGTTCTACCGGGTGGACCGGGCCCGCTCCCGGGAAACCGGGGGGACGGGCCTGGGCCTTGCCATTGTCAAACAGATTGCGATACACCATGATTCCAAGCTGGAAATCTGCAGCGAACCCGGCAAGGGCAGCACTTTTTCCTTCAGAATTCCTGCGCACCGAATCGTTCCAAAATGATCCCCAATACACGACACTCCCTGCACATGCCAACACGCGACATTGAAATCATCAATAAACTGGGGCTACATGCCCGCGCTTCAGCCAAACTCACCCAGATGGCCTCGTCTTTTCCCTGCGATGTCACGCTGGCACGCAACGGGCGGAGCGTCAATGCCAAAAGCATCATGGGGGTCATGATGTTGGCCGCAACACGCGGCAGCATCATCACCCTCGAAACCCGCGGACCTGAAGCCGACGCCGCCCTGGACGCCCTGGTTGCGCTTATCACCAACCGTTTCGACGAGGCCGAATAGACATGAGTTTTTCGATGCATGGCATTGCCGTTGCCCAGGGGATCGCCATCGGCCATGCGCATCTGTTTCTTCAGACCTCCCTGGAGGTGACGCACTATTCGATTCCTCCAGAACGCCTGGAGACCGAAATCCAGCGTTTCGACAACGCCATCACCACGGTTCGTGACGAATTGCACGAACTGGAGCGCCATGTTCCCGCAGGGACACCTCCCGAATTTGCAGCTTTCCTGCAATTGCATCTGATGATCCTGAATGACGACACCCTGTCCGGGATTCCACGCTCGCTCATACAGCAGCAGGGCTGCAATGCGGAATGGGCGCTCAAACAACAGATGGATTCGTTGATCGAGCAGTTTGAGCAAATCGAGGACAGCTACTTGCGTGAACGCAAGGAAGATGTCACGCAAGTCGTGGAGCGCGTGTTGAAAGCACTGACAGGACAGCCGGCTACCGTGGCACCCGAACACAAAGCGGATATGGACAGCATCCTGGTGGCCCACGATCTCAGCCCAGCCGACATGATGTTGTTCAAGCAGCGGACATTCCATGCTTTCATCACTGACATGGGTGGCGCCACTTCGCATACGGCAATTCTGGCGCGAAGCCTGGGCATCCCATCCGTGGTGGCACTGCACCATGCCTGGGCCATGATTCGCGAAGGCGAACCCATCATTGTGGACGGCATGGCGGGAGTCGTCATCGTCAACCCCGATCCGCTGGTCCTTGCAGAGTACCGGCTACGCCAGGAGCAATGGCATCTCGAACGCCAGAAGCTCAAGCGCCTGCGCACGACCCGGGCGACAACGCTGGACGGCACCGATATCGAACTGTGGGCCAACATCGAATTGCCGGGTGACGTGGATGCCGTGAAGAAGAGCGGTGCGACCGGTATCGGGCTGTACCGCAGCGAATTCCTGTTTATGAATCGCACAGACCTGCCCGGCGAAGAGGAACAATTCAATGCTTACCGCCGGGTGGCTGAGGCCTTGCGGGGGCATGTCGTCACGATCCGCACCCTGGATATTGGCTCGGACAAACCCATCGAGCAGGCACCCAAGGCACAGACCCTCAATCCTGCACTGGGGCTGCGCGCCATTCGCTACTGTCTGTCGGAACCTCGCCTGTTCAAGACCCAATTGCGTGCGATCCTGCGCGCATCTCACTTTGGCAATGTGCACCTGCTGCTGCCCATGCTCTCCAATGGTACCGAGCTCAGCCAGACACTGACCCTGCTGGAACAAGCCAAGGTTGAATTGCGCGCGGAGGGGATTCCGTTCAAGGAGGGCATTCCGGTGGGCGGGATGATCGAGGTTCCCGCCGCAGCGTTGGCGCTTCCCGTATTCATTGGAAAACTGGATTTCCTGTCCATCGGCACCAATGACCTGATTCAGTACACACTTGCGATTGACCGCGCGGACGACAGTGTGGCGCACCTCTACAATCCAACGCATCCCGCCGTGCTTTATCTCGTCGCCCACACCATCCGCACTGCCCAGAAATCTGGAATTCCCGTCGCCGTCTGCGGAGAAATGGCAGGCAACGCCGGGTTGACGCGCCTGCTGCTTGGGTTTGGGCTTCGCAACTTTTCCATGCATCCGGCGCACCTGCCGGAGATCAAGCAGATCATCCTCAAGACCAGCCTGCCGGACCTGCAACCCTTGACCCGCAAAATCCTCAATACCTACGATTCCGAACGGCTGGACGAATTGATCGCACGACTCAACCAGCAGCCCTGTTGAACCCCGCTCACGGCAAAACGGCTTCGCCGTACTGAGCCCGGTAAGCTGCGATTTGCTCTCGCTGAACCGCCAACGTCGGATCACCTTCCAGATAGTCCATCAGATGATCAAGGGTGGCTATGCTGAAAACCGGAATTCCAAACTGTGCGGTTACTTCCTGTGCTGCCGACAAGGGCGTAATACCCCGTTCCTTGCGATCAAGGGCCGTCACCACCCCCACCGGAACTGCCTCCAGGGCCCGCAACTGGGCCACGGATTCGCGTATGGAAGTGCCTGCTGAAATGACATCGTCCACGATCAGGGCGCGTCCGCCGGGAACCGCACCGACCAACGCCCCTCCCTCACCGTGGTCTTTGACTTCCTTGCGGTTGTAACAGAAAGCGGTATCGTACCCGCGCCCGGCCAATGCCATGGCTATTGCCGCCACCAGTGGAATGCCCTTGTACGCCGGACCAAACAGGAAGTCGAAAGGCAACGCTGAATCCAGGATGGCATCGGCATAAAATTCGGACAACGTGTGCAACGAAGACCCCGTGTTAAACAGGCCGGCATTGAAAAAATAAGGGGAGAGGCGTCCCGCCTTGGTTTTGAATTCGCCGAAACGAATAACCTGGTGCTGGACAGCGAAGGCGATAAAATGGGAATGAAAATCTCTCATGAAGGCAGGCATAAATTCAACAGTTTCCAGCATAACACGGCCGGGCTTGCATCGGCGCGACCTCACGGGGCATCATGCGACATGCCCTTTCACCGCATTCGCCAGCACCTGCAACGATTGTCCAATCGACGCCTGCGGATCGTCCTGCTGCTGGGCTTTTCCTCCGGACTTCCGCTTGCCCTTTGCGGCGCCACGCTACAAGCATGGATGGCTACGGAAGGTGTTTCCATCGAAACCATCGGATTGCTGACCCTGGTCGGCATTCCTTACACCTGGAAATTTCTCTGGGCTCCGTTCATGGATCGTTTCGTCATGCCTTTTTTGGGGCGCCGGCGCGGTTGGATGCTGATCACCCAGATTTTCCTGGCAGGATTGATCCTCTTCCTGGGCACGCTGTCCGTTCGGGAGCATCCGTTCATGGTTGCGCTGACTGCCTTTGCCCTGGCTTTTGTCTCGGCCTCGCAGGACATCGTCATTGATGCCTATCGCGCCGATCTGCTACCCGCTTCGGAGCGTGGCCTGGGCGCTGGACTGACGGTCCTGGGCTATCGCCTGGCCATGCTGTCTTCCGGAGCACTGGCTCTGGTGCTGGCTTCAGTCTGGGGCTGGCCTGCCACTTATGGGTTGATGGCCGCACTGATGAGTGTCGGCTTGTACGCCACGCTCAGTGCACCGGAACCCGCCATTCAGGGGACGCCTCCCCGCACCCTGCGCGATGCCGTACTGCTCCCTTTGCAGGAATTCATGACACGTCCCCAGCCCTGGGCATTTTTGGGGTTGATCATCCTGTACAAACTCGGGGACGCCTTTGCCGGTTCGTTGACAACCGCGTTCCTGATTCAGGGAGCCGGTTTTGGAATCGCCGAAGTCGGCACCGTCAACAAGGGCATCGGGCTCTTCGCCACCCTCGGTGGGGCGGTCCTGGGAGGAGCCTTGATGGTGCGCTGGGGACTCTACCGGTCGCTACTGTGGTTTGGGATTCTGCAAGGGGGCGCCGCCCTGTCCTTTGCCTGGCTGGCTGTCGTAGGGCATCACTTTGGCCTGATGGTGCTGGCAGTGTTTCTTGAGAACCTGACTTCCGGGATGGGCACCGCTGCGTTTACTGCGCTTCTGATGGCGCTGTGCAATACCCGTTTCAGCGCCACCCAGTTTGCTTTGCTGTCCGCCCTCTCTGCCGCAGGCCGGGTTTACGTGGGGCCGCTCTCCGGCATCCTGGTGGCGGCGCTGGGATGGGCCCTGTTCTTCCTGTTTGCAGTGCTGGCTGCCTTTCCGGGGATCTGGCTGGTATGGCGCCAGCGGCAGGCACTGCGCGCGCTCTAGGCCCGTATACGATAAATGGCAAGGCTCCCCATAAGATTGGGAAATGCATTCACGCGCCGCCCATTCGGGTTGATGACAACCCGCTCGATGACCTGGGCCCTGATGGTTTGGCACAGACTTTCAAAGTCGGCCAGGGTACACAGGTGGATATTGGGCGTGTCATACCATTCATAGGGCATGGCTTCGGATTTGGGCATGGTTCCGGTCATCACCTGCAAGCGGTTTTTCCAGAAACCAAAATTGGGAAACGTCACAATTCCCTCGTGACCCACGCGCAGCATGTCACGCAAAATGGCCTCGGTCTGTTTCATGGCCTGGAGGGTTTGCGAAAGAATGACGGTATCAAAGGAATGGTCGTCAAAACCAGAGAGCCCGGTCTCGAGATTCATCTGCAGCACATTCACACCGTTGCGAATGGAAGCCACAACCCGTTCCGGTTCGATTTCAATCCCGTAGCCGCTGACCTGTTTGGCCTGCTGCAGATAGGTCAACAATTGCCCGTCACCGCAACCCAGATCCAGCACTTTGGCCCCGTTCGGAATCCAGCGGGCAATGGCTGCAAGATCAGAGCGAATCATGCCTCCACCTCGCGCGCCACCCTCTCGAGGTAAGCGCCCACCACAGAAAAGTAATATTCATTTTCCATCAGAAAAGCGTCATGCCCCTGAGTGGATTCGATTTCGGCGTAACTGACGGTCAAGGAATTATCCAACAGGGCTTTGACAATTTCATGGGAACGGGCCGGAGAAAAACGCCAGTCGGTGGTGAAGGAAACAACCAGAAATTGTGCTTTGGCCGGGGCCAGCGCAATGGACAGGTTCCCTTCCGTGCTGGCCGCAGGATCAAAATAATCCAGGGCCTTGGTCATGATGAGGTAGGTATTGGCGTCGAATCGTTCTGCAAACTTGTCTCCCTGGTATCGCAGATAGGATTCGATTTCAAATTCCACCTCCAGGGAAAATCGGGGCTTGTCTGCGAGCAATTCACGGCCGAACTTTTCCATCATCGCATCATCGCTGAGATAGGTGATGTGTCCCAGCATGCGTGCCAGGCGCAATCCGCGTTCAGGGATCACGGCGTGCGCATAGTAATCGCCACCATAAAAATCGGGGTCCGTGATAATCGCCTGCCGGGCGACTTCGTTGAATCCAATGTTCTGGGCGGACAGGTTGGGGGCACCTGCGATGACGATGGCGTGCCCGAGCCGGGCCGGATAGCTGAGGCTCCATTGCAGCGCTTGCATGGCGCCCAGACTGCCGCCCATGACCGCAGCAAAGCGCTGGATATTCAAATGATCGGCAAGACGCGCCTGTGCGTGAACCCAGTCTTCCACCGTCACAAAAGGAAAACGCGCGCCAAAAAGACGACCTGTAGCCGGATCGGCGCTGGAGGGTCCGGTCGAGCCATTGCACCCCCCCAGGTTGTTGACCCCCACCACAAAAAACCGGTCGGTATCCACTGGCTTTCCGGGCCCCACCATATTGTCCCACCATCCGGTTGAATGGGGGTCGCCCTGATACGTCCCCGCCACATGGTGCGTGCCGGACAGTGCGTGACAGATCAGAATGGCATTGCTGCGCGCCGCGTTGAGGCGACCATAGGTTTCATAAACCAGGTCAAACTGTTCGAGACGCGCTCCCGAGATCAGCTGAAACGGCCCGTCAAAGTGAACCCGCTGGGGGGTGACTGTGCCCAGAGAACGGGAGTTTTTCATTTGCCAGCCAGCCTGTTTTTAAGAATGGCGTTGAGTTGTGCAGGATTTGCACGGCCACCGCAAGCTTTCATTGCATGGCCCACAAAAAAACCAAATACCTTTTCCTTGCCGGCGCGATATTCGGCAACCTGACCAGGATGTGCTGCCATCAACGCCTCCACGATTTTTTCCAGGGTAGAAACATCTGAAATCTGTTTAAGGCCCTTCGATTCGATCAGTGTATCGGCCTCTCCACCATCACTCCAGAGCGCATCAAAAATCTCCCTGGCCATCTTGCCAGAAAGGGTGCCGTCCTGAATGCGTCGTAACAGACCGCCCAACTGCTGCGGCGTGATGCGGCTGTGCCGGATTTCCAGGCCATCCCGATGCAAGGCTGCGGACAGCTCGCCACTGACCCAGTTGGCACATAGTTTGGCCTCTCCCTGCACAAAATGCATCAGCGCCTGAAAGTACTGTGCCTGGTCAAAGGAAGCGGTCAATACGCTGGCATCATAAGACGACAGTCCAAAATCGGACACGAACCGTCTGCGCATGGCGTCAGGCAGTTCGGGCAACGCGTTCCGCACACGCTCGATCCAGGCCACATCAATACATAATGGCAGCAGATCCGGATCGGGAAAGTAGCGGTAGTCCTGGGCATCTTCCTTGGAGCGCATGGAACGCGTTTCATCCCGGTCCGGATCATACAGGCGGGTTTCCTGGACGACGTTCCCTCCCGATTCAATCAATCCGATCTGGCGCCTGATTTCGAACTCGATGGCTTTTTCCATAAAGCGAAAGGAGTTCAGGTTTTTGATTTCGCAACGGGTCCCATAAGCCTGCTGTCCTTTGGGACGCACCGACACATTGGCGTCGCACCGGAAGGAACCCTCCTGCATGTTGCCGTCGCAAATTCCGATCCAGGTGACCAGCCGGTGCAAAGCACGGGCATAGGCCACTGCTTCGGCTGCGCTGCGCATGTCCGGTTCGGAAACGATTTCCAATAGCGGCGTCCCGGCCCGGTTGAGGTCAATTCCGGAGAGCCCATGAAAATCCTCATGCAGTGATTTTCCGGCATCTTCTTCCAGATGCGCCCGGGTCAGACGAACCGGAATTTCCAGACCCTCCAGCTCGACGACAATCTGTCCGCCAGAAACCACGGGGATTTCGTACTGACTGATCTGGTAGCCCTTGGGCAGGTCCGGGTAGAAATAATTCTTGCGTGCAAAGATGGACCGCTTTGCAATGACCCCTTCTGCCGCCAAACCAAAACGAATGGCATACTCCACGGCGGTCCGGTTCATGACCGGCAGCACCCCGGGCAAGGCAAGATCCACTGCACAGGCCTGCGCATTGGGCGTTGCACCGAAGGCAGTGGCAGCTCCGGAAAATATTTTGGAGCGTGTGGCCAGCTGTGCGTGGGTTTCCAGCCCGATGACGACTTCCCAATCCATGTCGTCTCCTAAGCGCTTGCCAGGGCCGGAATCCGGCTGTGCCAGTCGGTGGCTTGCTGGTAGCGGTGGGCCAGATTGAGCAGGTGTGCTTCGCTGAAATAATCGCCGATGAGCTGCAACCCCACCGGAAGTCCTCCCTGACCAAACCCGGCCGGAATGGACAGCCCGGGCAACCCCGCCAGATTAACGCTGATGGTGAAAATATCGGACAGGTACATCTGGACCGGATCGCCGGTTTTTTCACCAAAGCCAAAAGCAACCGTAGGGGTGGAAGGACCCATGATCACGTCACACTGTGTGAAGGCATTCTTGAAATCGTTCACGATCAGCCGGCGTACCCGTTGCGCCTGCAGGTAATAAGCGTCGTAATAACCCCTGGACAACACGTAGGTTCCTGTAAGAATGCGGCGCTTGACCTCGGAGCCAAACCCTTGTGCACGGGAACGCTCATACATGTCGGCAAGATCATCGTACTGGGGAGCGCGCCATCCAAAGCGTACGCCATCAAAACGGGACAGGTTGCTGGAAGCTTCGGCCGGGGCCAGCACGTAGTAGACCGGTACGGAAAGCGCAGTATTGGGCAAGCTGATATCAACGCGCGTCGCACCGAGCCGCTCGTATTCCTGTAACGCCGCCTCGATGGCACGTTCCACATCGGCGCTGACACCGCCGCTGAAAAATTCTTTGGGCAGGCCGATGCGCAGCCCGTGCAAAGGTTGTTCCAGCAAAGCGGTGTAGTCTTCCGAAGGCCGTTGAATGCTGGTGGAATCGCGCGCATCAAAACCCACCATGGTGTTGAGCACAATGCCCAGATCTTCGGCACTGGGCGCAACCACCCCGCCCTGATCCAGGCTGGAGGCGTAAGCGATCATGCCATACCGCGAAACCAGGCCATAGGTTGGTTTAATCCCACTGATACCACACAGGGCCGCGGGTTGCCGGATGGAGCCGCCCGTATCCGTGGCCGTGGCCGCAGGAGCAAGCCGCGCTGCAACCGCTGCAGCTGATCCGCCCGAACTGCCTCCGGGAACCCTGGTGAGGTCCCAGGGGTTTTTGACCGTTCCGTAAAAGGACGTTTCATTGCTGGATCCCATGGCAAACTCATCCATGTTGGTTTTGCCCAGAATCAGGGCTCCGGCAGCCTTGAACTGTTCAATGACGTGGGCATCATAAGGCGAAACGAAATTGGACAGCATTTTCGAACCGCAGGTGGTCAGCCACCCCTGGGTACAGAAAATGTCTTTATGGGCCACTGGAATACCCGTCAGGGGCCCTGCGGTGCCGGAGGCAATGCGACTGTCCGCGGCATCTGCCTGCTGAAGCGTGCACTCGTGATCCGTCGTGATGAAAGCCCCCAGCATTGGGTCGAGACGGGCAATCCGCTCCAGGTAAGCCTGGGCGAGTTCACGGCTGGAGACCTGGCGCTTTCGAAGCGCCCCAGCGAGCTGTTTCAGCGAAGTCGTTGCAAGATTCATAATTTGGCTATTCGATGACCTTGGGTACCAGATAGAGGCCAGCCTCCACTTGCGGTGCCACCGCCTGGAATTGCTCACGGCGATCAACTTCGGTAACCTCATCCGGGCGCAACCTCTGCTCCAGGTCCAGGGCATGGGACAACGGTTCGATACCGTGCGTGTCAACCGCCTGCAACTGATCGATAAGCCCCAGAATGCCGCTGAGCTGGGTCACTAATGTCCCCACCTCGGCATCTTCAACCCGTATCCTGGCAAGACGCGCCAGGCGACGCAGATCGGTTTCAGTCAAGGCCACGGATGGGACTCCTGGCATGGAAATGAGGGGTGTAATGGAGTATCATGGAGAGCTTTGAAGCAAGTCACCTAAGGACGCCTTATGTTCGAATTTCTGCGCGGTTATTTTTCCACTGACCTCGCCATTGACCTGGGCACGGCCAATACCCTGATTTATTCTCGGGGAAAGGGCATTGTTCTTAATGAGCCTTCCGTAGTGGCCATCCGTCAAGACGGCGAAACCCATGGCAAGAAAGTCATCCTCGCTGTGGGGCTGGCCGCCAAGGCGATGCTGGGTCGTACTCCGGGCAACATTACCGCCATTCGCCCCATGAAGGACGGCGTGATCGCTGATTTTACCATCACCGAGCAGATGCTCAAATATTTCATCAAGCAGGTGCACGAATCCCGCCTGCTGTCTCCCAGTCCACGCATCATCATTTGCGTTCCTTGCGGTTCCACCCAAGTGGAGCGGCGCGCCATTCGCGAATCTGCCCTGGGTGCAGGGGCACGCCAGGTGTACCTGATCGAGGAACCCGTAGCTGCCGCCATTGGCGCCAACCTGCCAGTTGCCGAGGCTACCGGATCCATGGTCGTTGATATCGGCGGGGGCACCACTGAAGTGGGAGTCATGTCTCTGGGAGGACTGGTGTACGCCGCCTCCATCCGCACCGGTGGCGACAAATTCGACGAAGCCATCATCAACTACATACGGCGCAACTATGGCATGCTGATCGGCGAAACCACGGCAGAGCAGATCAAAAAACAGATCGGATCCGCTTTCCCGGGTTCCGAAGTGCGCGAAATGGAAGTCAAGGGGCGCAACCTGGCCGAAGGCGTTCCCCGGACATTCACCATTTCCAGCAATGAAATTCTGGAAGCACTGACCGACCCCCTCAATTCAATCATCGGAACAGTTCACTCGGTGCTGGAACAGACGCCGCCCGAGCTGGGTGCCGACATCGCAGAGCGTGGGATGGTACTGACCGGCGGAGGAGCCTTGCTACGCGACATAGACCGATTGCTCATCGAAGAAACCGGCCTGCCCGTCCTGGTGGCCGAAGACCCCTTGACCTGTGTCGTACGCGGTTGCGGACGGGCGCTGGAAGAAATTGATCGACTGGGCATGGTTTTCACTTCTGACTGACACCCTGGGTGCCCGCCACGAGGACTTGAGCCAGAAGTCGGACTGACATGGCCATTCGTACTCCCGATTTGTTCAACCGCGGTCCGTCCCCCTTGGCGCGACTGGCCTTTTATTGCGCCCTTGCGGTGGCCTGCATCGTGGTGGACTTCCGTTTCCATCAACTGGACACTTTTCGCAAGGCGGTCAGCGTCATTATCTATCCGATGCAGGAACTTGCCGATGTGCCCGGCTGGTTGATACGCAGCGTCCAGGAAACACTTGATTCCCAGCACGACCTGCAGACGGAGAACATTGCCTTGCGGCAACGCCTGCTGCAACAAGCCAACACGGTACAACAGAGCAGGGTCTACCAGTCCGAATTGAATACTCTGAGTACGCTGTTGAACTTGCGCCAGCAACAGCCTTCAGCAGGCACCATGGCCGAAATCGTCGCCGTGGCCCACAATCCCTTTGTCCAGAAAATCGTGATCAGTGCCCTCCAGAATAACGAGATTCACGCCGGCTCCCCCGTCATTTCCACTGAAGGTCTTGTGGGACAGGTCACGACAGTGAACCCTTTCAACGACGAAGTCACCCTGATCACTGACAAAAACCAGGCGCTGCCGGTCATGGTGCTGCGCAACGGACTGCGTGTCATGACCTCGGGCAATGGCGAGTCCGGCACCTTGTCCCTGGCCTATGTCCCGGTGGCAGCCGATATTCAAGCCGGGGACGTCCTGGTCACTTCGGGGATTGGCGGAGTGTACCCCCCAGGACTCTCCGTGGCCACGGTCAAAACCGTCGAACGCGATTCCGTCTCTGCGTTTGCGCGCATCCAGTGCCTTCCTACTGCAGCCGTCTACAGTCATCGGTATGTGCTCGTTCTGGACAGCGCCCCCGACCAGAAAAACATGCCGCCCAATCTGGATCAGCCGGATGCGGTCGCTCCGAGTGCCGCACGCATCCCCAGAAAAACAAAAAAGCCCTGACATGATAGGCATCGCACAAGAACCACAAATTCTGAAACGGCCGGCCACGGTACAGTTGGTGGGGCTGAGCTTCCTGCTGGCATTTCTGCTCATGCTGTTGCCCTGGAGTGGCCCCTGGCTTTTACTGCGCCCTGACTTCATGGCGCTGCTGCTGGTGTACTGGACGGTGCGTGAACCGATGCTGATCGGAGGATGGATTGCTTTCGGCCTGGGGATCTTCGCCGACGTTGCAGACAGTTCAACCCTCGGTATCCATGCCCTGGGTTACTCCATAACCTACTTTCTGGCCTTCCATTTTCGGGCACGTATCCTGTCGTTCTACGCCGCCAACCAGGCGCTTCATATTCTGCCCATCCTGTTCGTCAGCCAGATCGTGACGGCGCTCACCGCATGGATACTCAAGTTCCCGCTTCCCGGATGGTGGTGGTGGTTCCAATCCCCCTTCACCGCCCTGTTTTGGATTGCATTGCCTGCCCTGCTGGAGCATCAGCGGGTTCGCGACGAACACTCACGGGTTTCCTGAAGGTGCGCCAAACCCTTCGCAACCCCCGAGAGGAGCG
Source organism: Betaproteobacteria bacterium (assembly GCA_028870615.1). Classification (GTDB taxonomy): domain Bacteria; phylum Pseudomonadota; class Gammaproteobacteria; order Burkholderiales; family Ferrovaceae; genus JAJZRV01. The sequence continues at coordinate 818 of JAGWPH010000198.1, read as the reverse complement.
TCGGCAGTTCCAGTTGCGCCTCAAGGTGCTGTGGGGGCTCATCACCATCCTGTGTCTCCTGCTCGTGACACGTCTGGTCTGGCTTCAGGTCATTTCTCACGGGCATTACCATACCCTGGCCGAAGCCAACCGGATCAGCATCGTCCCCATTGTGCCCAATCGGGGGTTGATTCTGGATCGAAACGACACCGTGCTCGCCGAGAACAATTCTGCCTATACGCTGGAAATCAACCCGGCCCAGAATGCCAATCTCGATACAGTCATCGACCAGCTTTCTGAACTTGTCTCCATTACCCCGTCGGATCGCAAACTGTTCCGTAAATTACTGGATGAGAACCATGGCCTGTCTCCGGCACCCATTCGAAACCGTCTGACCGAAGCCGAGATCGCGCGTTTTTCAGTCAATCGCTACCGATTCCCCGGTGTGGACATCCAGGCGCGTCTGATTCGGAGTTACCCCATGGGGACCAGCGGTTCACACCTCATCGGCTATATCGGGCGAATCAATGAAGCCGATCAGGATCACCTCGAAGACCAGGACCTGGCGGATCAATATCGCGGCACCAACCATATCGGCAAACTTGGCATAGAAGGGCATTACGAGCTGGAACTCCATGGTGTCACGGGTATGGAACAGGTGGAAACCGATGCCGGTGGCCATGGCGTTCGTTCGCTGGCACGGATCGATGCGCTCGCGGGAAACGACCTCACCCTGACCATTGATGCGGCACTGCAACAGGCCGCCGAAAAAGCCTTTGGCGCACACCGGGGGGCTTTAGTGGCCATCGAACCCGCCACCGGTGAGGTGTTGGCCCTGG
>JAGWPH010000197.1 GCA_028870615.1 Betaproteobacteria bacterium | reverse complement strand
GGGTTCGGCCACCCTGCTGCCCGGGGTGCTGGTGGCACGTTATTTGGGGCCGGACGGCGCAGCGGGGCGGGCTTATTTTGTGGCACTGTGGCAGGTGCTGCGCCCTGCACTGACGGGGCGCACGATGACGTTGCCCCGCATCTGGGCCACTTGAACGGCGTACGATAAGGAACCTCGAAGCATGGAACTCACCCCCAGAGAAAAGGACAAGCTCCTGATTTTTACTGCTGCCCTGTTGGCCGAGCGTCGTCGTGCCCGAGGACTCAAGCTCAATTATCCCGAGGCCGTGGCCTTCATTACTGCAGCCATTCTGGAAGGGGCACGCGACGGGCGTTCCGTGGCGGATCTGATGGGCTGGGGAGCAACCCTGCTGACCCGTGCCGACGTCATGGAAGGAGTCCCGGAAATGATTCCTGACATTCAGGTGGAAGCCACATTTCCCGATGGCACCAAGCTTGTGACGGTGCATCACCCGATTGCCTGAGGAGCTGACGATGATTCCTGGCGAAATGCACATACTGGAAGGCGACATTGAGCTTAATGCCGGGCGCGCACTGCTTCAGATTGAAGTGGCCAACCGGGGCGACCGGCCGGTGCAGGTGGGCTCGCATTACCATTTTTATGAAGTCAACGATGCGCTGCTGTTTGATCGGGAGCGCTGCAAGGGGTTTCGTCTCAACATTGCCGCAGGGACAGCAGTGCGCTTTGAACCCGGACAGAAGCGCAGCGTGGAACTGGTGGCGCTCGATGGTGCGCGCCAGGTCTACGGTTTTGCGGGCCGCATCATGGGAGCCTTGAAATGACGGCGCGCATGACGCGCCGTGCGTATGCGGAAATGTTCGGCCCCAGCGTGGGCGATCGCATCCGTCTTGCGGACACTGAGCTGTGGATCGAAATTGAACAGGACTATGCCTTGTATGGCGAAGAAGTAAAGTTTGGGGGAGGCAAAGTCATTCGCGACGGGATGGGGCAAGGGCAGCAGGTGTCTGTTTTTGTGGCCGACACCGTGATCACCAATGCAGTGATCCTGGATCACTGGGGGGTTGTCAAAGCCGACATCGGTATCAAGAACGGCCGCATTGCTGCCATCGGCAAGGCGGGTAATCCAGACATCCAGCCGGGAGTGACCATCGTCATCGGTGCGGGCACGGAAATTATCGCGGGCGAAGGTCTGATTGTCACAGCGGGGGGCATTGACACCCACATCCATTTCATCTGTCCGCAACAGATCGAAGAAGCTTTGATGTCCGGTGTCACCACCATGATCGGGGGCGGTACCGGGCCAGCCACCGGCACCTATGCCACGACCTGTACGCCAGGCCCCTGGCACATAGCGCGCATGCTGCAAGCGGCTGACGCTTTTCCCGTGAATCTGGGATTTCTGGGCAAAGGCAACGCGAGCCTGCCCGAACCGCTTATTGAGCAGGTCCGGGCAGGAGCCATAGGGCTCAAGCTGCATGAAGACTGGGGTACGACACCGGCCGCTATCGATAATTGTCTTTCCGTGGCCGAAGCGCTGGATGTCCAGGTGGCCATCCATACCGACACCCTCAACGAATCCGGCTTTCTTGAAACGACCCTGGCGGCGTTTAAGGGGCGTACGATTCACACCTTTCACACCGAGGGGGCGGGGGGCGGGCATGCGCCAGACATCATCCGCGTGGCCGGGATTGAGCATGTGCTGCCATCTTCCACCAATCCGACGCGGCCCTTTACGCGCAACACCCTGGACGAACATCTGGATATGTTGATGGTGTGCCACCATCTGGATGCTTCCATTGCCGAAGATATCGCCTTTGCCGAATCGCGAATCCGGCGTGAGACGATTGCAGCTGAAGACATTCTGCACGATCTGGGCGCGCTTTCCATGATGTCTTCCGACTCCCAGGCCATGGGCCGGGTCGGTGAAGTGATTTTACGGACCTGGCAGACAGCCCACAAAATGAAAACACAACGCGGGGGATTGCCAGGCGATGGGGCGCACCACGACAACGCGCGGGCCAAACGCTACATCGCCAAGTACACCATCAACCCGGCCATCACGCATGGCATTTCCCATGTGGTGGGTTCCATTGCCCCAGGAAAACTGGCAGACCTGGTGTTGTGGAAGCCGGCTTTCTTTGGAGTAAAGCCGGCCCTTATCCTGAAAGGCGGGATGATTGCAGCTGCCGCAATGGGAGATCCGAATGCATCCATTCCCACGCCACAACCGGTGCATTACCGGGCCATGTTTGGCAGTTACGGCGGAGCGCGTCTTCATACGGCGCTGACTTTCGTATCGCAAGCGGCCCGCGACGAACCGGCACTGGCAGGCCTGGGTTTGAAAAAACCGCTCGAAGCAGTGCGTGGCACCCGCGGGCTGACTAAACGCGACATGATCCACAACGATGCGTTGCCGCATATCGAAGTGGATCCAGAAACCTATGAAGTCCGGGCTGACGGGCAATTGCTGGTGTGCGAGCCGGCCGAGAGCCTGCCCATGAGCCAGCGCTATTTTTTGTTTTGAGTGAGCGCGATGCTGCTGATCGAAAAAAAGTACACGGGTGACAAGCTACCCCAGGAGACCTTGACCCTCTCCTTCGAAATGCGCTGCAAAAGCCGTTTGCGGACCTGTCTTGCCAGCGGCGAGGAGGTGGGGTTGTTTCTGGAGCGCGGGACCATTCTGCGTGGCGGCGATTTGCTCGAAGGTGGCGACGGGCGCATTGTCGCCGTCATCGCGGCACCCGAATCGCTGCTCGAAGCGCGCTGTAGCGATGCGCGTCATCTTGCCCGCCTGGCCTACCACCTGGGCAATCGTCACGTGGCCGTGGAAGTTGGCGAGGGCGCGCTGCGACTGGAGGCCGATCATGTGCTGCAGCAGATGCTGATCGGCCTGGGTGCCACCGTGCGTGCGCTCACGGCCCCTTTCGAGCCCGAGGCGGGGGCTTATGCGCCGGGCCATCAACACGGGGATGAGTCCAGTACCATCGCCCGGATTCACCAGTACCAGCGATGAACCCGTTGGTACTGATCCGCTTGTTGCATCTGGCCAGCCCGGCCTTGCCCGTGGGTGCCTACAGTTATTCGCAGGGATTGGAGTGGGCGGTAGAAAGCGGGGTGGTTCGTGATGAAGCTGGGGCAGGGGAATGGATTGCCGATGCGCTCCAATGGAATCTCGCGCAGTGGGAAGCGCCTTTGGTGGGGCGGTTGGTTGAGCTGTGGTCTGATTCCGTGGCCGATACCAAGGGCGACGCCGTTGTGGCGCTGAACGCCGGGTTTCTTGCAGCACGTGAAACGGCCGAGCTGCGTGCTGAAACGGTCCAGATGGGCTATTCCTGCTTGAAGGTGTTGCCTGAGTTGTTCAATGCATTGCCACATTGCCCCCCGCTTGCCACAACCGGGCTGGCACTGCTGGCCACCTTGGGCGAGCCGGCTTTTCCCACGGTCTGGTCCTGCGCTGCGGCGGTTTCCGGCGCCTCGGCTGAAAGTGCGGTGACGGCGTACCTGTGGGCCTGGCTGGAAAATCAGGTGATGGGTGCAATCAAGCTGGTTCCGCTCGGACAATCGGCAGGTCAGCGTCTGCTGGCCCGATTGAGTGAGAAGATTCCGGATCTGTCGCGAACGGCTTGTCGCTTGCCGGAATCAGAGTGGCATAATTTCGCTCCCGGTTTGGTTCTGGCCAGCAGTCGGCACGAAACCCAGTATTCGCGATTATTTCGATCTTGAAAGGATTGAGCATGCAAGCAAGACCAGCATTACGGGTGGGTATCGGTGGGCCGGTGGGTTCGGGTAAAACTGCGCTGACTTTGGCGTTATGCCGTGCGTTGCGCGATGAATATAATCTCGCGGTCGTGACGAACGATATTTTTACAGCGGAAGATGCCCAATTTTTGGTGCGGCATGAAGCCCTGGTGCCTGAACGCATCATTGGTGTGGAAACGGGGGGCTGCCCGCATACCGCGATCCGCGAGGATGCTTCCATCAACCTGGAAGCCGTGGCCCGCCTCAACGCGGCGTTCCCAGGCCTGGACCTGATCTTGATTGAGAGCGGGGGCGACAATCTCGCGGCCACATTCAGCCCCGAACTGTCCGACTTGACGCTTTACGTGATCGATGTGGCGGCTGGCGACAAAATTCCGCGCAAGGGCGGCCCCGGCATTACCAAGTCGGATTTGCTGGTGATCAACAAGGTCGACCTTGCACCGCTGGTGGGCGCTTCTCTGGAAGTGATGGCGCGCGATTCCAAAACCATGCGCGGCGAGCGCCCCTTCGTCTTCACCAATCTCAAGAATGGCCAGGGCCTGGAAGAAATTATTGCCTTCGTCAAACGCCAGGGTATTTTATGAACTACTCCACCTGAGCTGCTGAGGCGGTTGCAGGTGAAGTTTCGTGGCGCAACACCGGCTCCCCACCTCAGCAGTTCCTTCCTGTAACCATCGGCTTGGCGAGCGTCGTCTGCTCGCTTAGTCGGGTGGCTGGTTGTTTCACCAGTGGCGTTATCATACAACGCCCGATTCAACATCACTGTGGCCGTATTTTCATCACGGCCACAGTTTGCTCCGCATGCGCATACATGCACTGCGGCGCAAAATCAGGTAGCGCTTCCTCAAAAGACGGGGCGGTCAATGCTCTCCAAACTGTTCGTGACCGACAATACCCAATTTGGTGATCCCCAGGCGTTGGGCTGTGGATAACACCATGGCTACCGGCGCGTAGGTGGCGGCCCGGTTGGGGCGCAGGTGGATTTCAGCTTGATTGCCCTGAGCTACCACGGCCTTGAGACGTGCCTCGAGGTCAGAGCGTCCGGCAATCCTTTGGCCATTCCAGAGCAGGCTGTCGTCGGCATTGACATCCAGTACGACCACTGGCGGCGGAGTTTGCAACGCAGGCGGCTGGCCATTGGGGAGATCGAGCTGGACCGAATGGGTCTGGATTGGAATGGTGATGATGAGCATGATCAGCAGCACCAGCATCACATCAATGAGCGGCGTGGTATTGATGTCCAGCATCAGTTCGGGTTCGTCGTCAGGGCGTCGTGGATGGGGAAGTGCCATGGATGAGGTCCTTAATGCTGAACCGGAGGTTCCGTGATGAATCCCACCCGGGTCAAACCGGCGCGCTGACAGGCAAGAATGATGCGGCCGATGGGTTCGTACTGCGCGCGCTGATCACCGCGAATATGCACTGCGGGTTGTGGGCTGATTTTGGCACGCTCGATCAGCCGTTGCTGCAGGGTGGAAAGATCCACCGGCATTTGTTCCCAATACAGCACGCCGGCGCGATCCACCGACAGGTGGATGGTCTGCGGCTGGGGCTGATTGGGTTGGCTGGTCTCTTTTGGCAGCTGCAGCGGGATGGTGTGGGTGACCACCGGGATGGTGATCAGAAAAATGATCAACAGGACCAGCATCACATCGACCAAAGGGGTGGTGTTGATGGTGGCAAGCACCGCATCTTCCCCGTCTTCGGAACGGGAGCCCGTCATGAACGCCATTTCAGGTGCCGTTACCCGGTTGACGAATTCCGCCCAGCAATACGCCGTGCAGATCGGCGCCAAAGACGCGAATCTGGTCCAGGGCGATGCGGTTGCGCCGCACCAGGGCGTTGTAGCCCAGCACTGCAGGCACAGCAACCGCAAGGCCCAGTGCCGTCATGATGAGGGCTTCCCCCACGGGTCCAGCGACTTTGTCGATCGAGGCTTGACCAGCAATACCGATGGCGGTAAGGGCGTGATAGATGCCCCAGACGGTTCCAAATAATCCGACGAACGGTGCCGTGGAACCCACGGTTGCGAGAAATGTCAGGCCTTCCTGCAAGCGGTTCTGGACTTCCGCTACGGCCCGGTCGATTGTCAGGGTCACCCAGGTATGCCGGTCAATCTGCTCCATCAGGGGGCCTTCATGGTGTTCCATGGCACGTGCGCCGTTTTCCGCGATGCGCCGGTAAGCACTGCCAGGAGCCAGGCGCTCAAAACCCTCCTGGACCGAACGGGCGCTCCAGAATTGGGCGCGGGCTTCGACCCCGTCACGCAACAGACGATTTTGAGCCAGCAATCGGGTGACCAGGATGTACCAACTGCCCATGGACATGATCACCAGAATCAGCAGCGTGGCGCGCGCAATCCAGTCGCCGCTGTGCCACAAGGCTTCCAGTCCGTAAGGGTTGGTGAGAAGTTCGGGTGACATGAGGCAGGCTCCAGGCTATTGATCCAGTTTGAATACGAGTTCTTGATCCACAAAAAATTCCTCCGCGCCTTTTTCAAAGCGAAAGCGCCGCACGTAATCAAGCGCGACGGTGTCAAACAGTCCGGCGGGTGTTCCCTGGCGTACCACGGCGTTGACCACTTCGCCGTTCGGGGCTACGGTCAGGCGCAGCAGCACGCGGCCGGATAATCCTTCACGCCGTGCTTCGCGCGGGTAGCGGCGCTGCAACTCTTCCACAGGCGGAATGTAGATGGGGTTGACCCCCACCCGCAAGCGCGCTTTGGGGGCAGTAGGAGCCAGGGCCACGGCCTGCGCAGGCAAAGGGGCCACGACCGCACTGATAGCATGATTCTGTACAGCGGGGACCTGGACCTCGGGGGGTGGCACGACTGGTGGCGCGGTGACAGCGGGTAACGCGACCGGGGGGGATTGGGGTTTCAGGGGTTCGGGAGAGGGTTTGTGAATCTCGGACAATAACGTGACCTCGAAGGCCGGAGGGCGCGTCCCCGCGGCGTGCGGCTTGAGGCCGCTCACCAACGCGTAAAACAGGCCCACATGCAGGGCCAGTACCAGCAGGGCACCCACCCAGCGCTGTTGGGCATTGCCCTGACGTGCTGCATCATTCATGGCGCCATTATCGCACAACTGGACAACCCCCTCGAATGGCACCATCCCGTGGCCTGGGAAAATTTGCAGAAACGAGGGGTTTGTCGCTATAATGCCGGGCTTTCCCGATGACATCAGAGTTTTGGAGAATCGCATGGTAGCAACCGCCGTCCAAAAAGCGCAAATCATGAGCGAGTTTCAGCGCGCCCCGAGGGACACCGGGTCACCCGAAGTCCAGATAGCCCTTCTGACCGGGCGCATCAACGAGTTGACTGGGCATTTCAAGATTCATGTGAAAGACCACCATTCTCGTCGCGGTCTGCTCAAGCTGGTCAGCCAGCGGCGCAGTTTGCTCGACTACCTCAAGCGCAAGAATGTTGACGGTTACCGTCAACTGATCGGGCGCCTGGGTATTCGCAAGTAACTTCGGGGAGTATTTCCCCATAGAATATCCGCGCGGTGTGGTCCCCGATGATCGCACCGCGTTTTCTTTTGTGACGCTAGCTTCAATGAGGACTTTCGCGTGAATCCGATTCGTAAAACATTTCAACTGGGACGCCACCAGGTCACCCTCGAGACTGGCGAAATCGCCCGTCAGGCCAATGGCGCCGTCATGGTCACCATGGAAGACACCGTGGTGCTTGTCACTTGTGTGGCTCAAACATCATCCAAGCCTGGCCAGGATTTTTTCCCCCTGACCGTGGATTATCAGGAGCGCTTCTATGCGGGTGGGCGCATCCCAGGGGGCTTTTTCAAGCGTGAAGGGCGCCCCACTGAAAAGGAAACCCTGACCTCCCGCCTGATTGATCGCCCCCTGCGCCCCTTGTTTCCCGAGGGCTTCTACAACGAAGTTCAGATTATCGCCACGGTGATGTCCAGCAACAATGAAATCGATTCGGACATTCCAGCCATGATCGGTGCTTCTGCTGCGGTGGCCCTGGCCGGGATCCCTTTCAGTGGCCCGATTGGCGCGTCCCGCGTGGGCTATATTGATGGCGAATACATTCTCAACCCGACAGCGACCGAACTCGCCACCTCCCAGATGAATCTGGTGGTGGCAGGAACCAGTGACGCGGTACTGATGGTGGAATCGGAAGCAAATGAACTGTCCGAAGACGTCATGCTGGGGGCAGTGGTTTTTGGCCACCAACAGATGCAGTCGGCCATTGATGCGATCAACGCACTGGCCGATGAAGGCGGTAAGGACCCTTGGGAATGGCAGGCTCCCGCCAAGGATGAGGCCCTGATCGCACGGATCAGCGACCTTGCGCTGGCTGAGTTGAAGGAGGCCTACAGTATTCGGGCCAAGCAGGCACGCACCGTGCGCGTTGGCGAGATCCGGAAAAAAGTCCTGGAAGCCGTCCTGGGCGCAGAGGCCACACCTGACGCACAAAACCACATCAAAAACCTGTTTGGCGATCTCGAAGCGCGTCTCGTGCGCACCCAGATTCTGGATGGGGAACCACGTATTGACGGGCGCGATACCCGTACCGTTCGCCCCATCAGCATCCGCGTTGGCGTGTTGCCGCGCGCCCATGGCTCTGCCCTGTTTACGCGCGGTGAAACGCAGGCATTGGTGGTGGCGACCTTGGGTACGGGGCGCGATGAACAGATCATTGACGCCTTGCAGGGAGAGTACAAGGATCGCTTCATGCTCCATTACAACTTCCCGCCGTATTCCACCGGAGAAACCGGTCGCGTGGGGAGCCCCAAGCGCCGTGAGATTGGCCATGGCCGTCTGGCCAAGCGTGCCTTGGTGGCAACATTGCCTACCCCTGAAGAATTTAGTTATACCTTGCGTGTGGTGTCGGAAATCACCGAATCCAATGGTTCCAGTTCCATGGCCTCGGTCTGTGGGGGTTCCCTTGCCTTGATGGATGCCGGGGTACCGGTCAAAGCACATACCGCTGGCGTAGCCATGGGCCTGATCAAGGAAGGCAACCGCTTTGCCGTGCTGACAGACATTCTGGGGGATGAAGATCACCTGGGCGATATGGACTTCAAGGTGGCCGGGACCGACAGCGGTGTAACGGCACTGCAAATGGATAT
>JAGWPH010000196.1 GCA_028870615.1 Betaproteobacteria bacterium | reverse complement strand
TAAGGGCGACGCTCTACCAACTGAGCTAAGCACCCAAAGCCCGTTAGTTTATCGCATCCTTGAGCGCTTTACCAGCACGAAACTTTGGCACTTTAGCTGCCTTGATCTTGATAGTGGCGCCAGTTCGTGGGTTACGGCCGCTACGCGCCGCTCGCTTACCAACATAGAACGTTCCAAAACCTACTAATGTAACTTGCCCGCCCTTCTTCATGGTCGTTTTCACAGCGGCAATCGCGCCATCCAACGCGCGGCCAGCCGCCGCCTTAGAAATGTCTGCTGCATCAGCAATTTGATCAATCAGTTCAGTCTTGTTCACCTGGATTCCCCTTGTTTTAGTTGGTGCAAAGACGGGCGGCTACCCGTCCGAAATTCAACGCGCGCGGCAAGAAACAGATACGCGTGGCTCTTTATAAAAGGCAACGGTTTCGGTGTCAACCACTTTTTAACTCTGGAAGGCCCGTTAATGCTTGATCGGCGATCCAGCCACTGCTTCTGCAAGCGGCGCAGGCAATTTTGCCACCTCCAGAGGGTCGGCCGGAACCGGTGCGCGCTCTAATGCCAAAGTTAATACCTGATCAATCCAGCGCACTGGATGTAAATCCAATCGGTTCTTAATGTTCTCCGGAATTTCAACGAGATCCTTGGTGTTTTCCTCGGGAATCAGGACTGTTTTGATCCCGCCACGATGCGCCGCCAGCAGTTTTTCCTTCAATCCGCCAATCGGCAACACTTCACCGCGCAATGTAATTTCACCCGTCATTGCCACATCGGCACGCACAGGAATCCCCGTCAGGACGGAAACCATCGCCGTGGCAATGGCAATCCCCGCACTGGGCCCATCCTTGGGCGTGGCCCCCTCCGGCAAATGGATATGAATGTCCGTCTTTTCATAAAAATCATCAGTGATCCCTAAATTGCGAGCGCGGCTGCGCACCACACTGAGCGCCGCCTGGATGGATTCCTGCATCACATCACCCAGTTTGCCGGTAGTGGTCATCTTGCCTTTCCCCGGTAGCTTGGCCGCCTCAATGGTCAGTAACTCGCCACCTACTTCCGTCCAGGCTAATCCAGTGACTTGTCCGACCTGATTTGTTTTTTCAGCGATTCCAAATGTGTACCGGCGAACACCAAGATATTTTTCGAGATTGCGTGACGATACCGTGATTTTGGCGGGTTTTTTGGAAAGCAACAGGGCCTTGACCACCTTGCGACAAATCTTGGCGATTTCGCGGTCCATAGCACGTACGCCGGCCTCACGAGTGTAGTACTGCACAATGTCGCGTAACGCCGACTCGGTGATGGAAATTTCACGATCCATCAGGCCATTGGCTTTCAGTTGCTTGCGCAACAGGTATTGCCGAGCGATGTTGACCTTCTCGTCTTCGGTATACCCCGCCAGTCGAATAACTTCCATCCTGTCCAGTAACGGGGCCGGAATGTTGAGTGTGTTGGCTGTAGCTACGAACATCACGTCAGAAAGGTCGTATTCCACCTCCACATAGTGATCAATGAAGGTGTGGTTCTGTTCGGGGTCCAGCACTTCCAGCAGCGCAGACGACGGATCGCCGCGGAAATCCTGCCCCAGTTTGTCAACTTCATCCAGCAGGAACAAAGGGTTGCGTACACCCACTTTGGTCATGTTCTGGAGAATCTTGCCGGGCATGGAACCGATGTAGGTGCGACGGTGGCCGCGAATCTCCGCCTCGTCTCGCACTCCTCCCAAGGCCATACGCACAAATTTACGATTGGTCGCTCGAGCAATGGATTGCCCCAACGAGGTCTTTCCGACGCCAGGAGGGCCCACCAGACACAGTATTGGGGCCTTGACCTTATCCACACGACTTTGAACCGCAAGATACTCGACAATACGTTCCTTCACCTTGTCCAACCCGTAGTGATCCTCATCCAGAATGCGCTCACAGGTCTCGAGATTGTTGCTGACCCGGGTTTTCTTCTTCCAGGGCAGGCCTACCAGCGCATCGATATAGTTGCGGACTACCGTAGCTTCAGCGGACATCGGAGACATCAGGCGCAGCTTCTTGAACTCGGCATCCGACTTGGTTTTTGCCTCCTTGGGCATGTGCGCATTCTTAATTTTTTTCTCAAGCTCATCAAGATCGGCGCCCTCCTCACTGTCACCCAGCTCTTTCTGGATGGCCTTAACCTGCTCATTGAGATAGTATTCGCGCTGACTTTTTTCCATCTGACGTTTGACACGCCCGCGAATACGCTTTTCCACCTGAAGAATGTCGATCTCGCTTTCAAGCAAAGACAGCAGGTGGTCAAAACGCTCCTTGACATCAAACATTTCCAGAATCTGCTGCTTCTGTTCCAGTTTAAGTGGCAAGTGTGCGGCAATGGTATCTGCCAAACGACCGGCGTCATCAATATTGGAAAAGGAAGTCAGCACTTCCGGGGGTATTTTTTTGTTGAGTTTGACGAACTGATCAAACTGGGTCAATAAAGTACGGCGCATCGCCTCGAGTTCGGGATGCGCGCTGCCGGGTACAGGAATTCCTTCAGCTTCCCCGATAAAATGTGTCTTGACATCGGAAACACTAATGATCCTGGCACGTTCGGTACCTTCGACCAGCACTTTAACGGTTCCGTCCGGCAATTTGAGCATTTGCAGGATGCTGGCCACGCTCCCCACGTCATATAGTTCTTCGGGTTTGGGTTCGTCGTTGGCTGCAGACTTCTGGGCCACCAGCAGGATGTTCTTCCCGGTTTCCATGGCGGTTTCAAGCGCCTTGATGGACTTTTGGCGACCTACGAAAAGCGGAATCACCATGTGCGGAAATACAACGACGTCCCGCAACGGCAATAGGGGCAATTGGAGAGGTTCCTGATTTAATTCGAAAAGAGAGGTCATGTGGGGTCTCGCAAAATTTCAGTTACAGCTTATGTGGGGCCTTTTTCCATGATTTCAATGGAGAAAGGCCCTCCCGACCTCAAACGCCGGCAACCTTGTGCTGATCAGCGTAAATCAGCAGCGGTGGCGTCTCTGTTGTGATGCAGCCTTCGTCAATGACCACTTTGGTCACGTTTTGCAAAGATGGCAGTTCAAACATGGTGTTAAGCAGCACATGCTCGATAATGGAACGCAGTCCCCGTGCCCCGGTCTTACGCGTCAGCGCCTTTTTGGCAATGGCACGCAGGGCATTAGGACGGAACTCAAGTTCGACATTTTCCATAGAGAACAATTTCTGATACTGGCGCGTTAGTGCATTGCGCGGCTCAGTGAGGATTCGCACCAAGGCATCTTCATGCAGTTCCTCCAGCGTGGCCACAACAGGGAGGCGCCCGACAAACTCCGGGATCAGGCCAAATTTGATGAGATCTTCGGGCTCGACACCCGACAGCAACTGGTTGGCATCGCGCCCGTCCCTACTGACCACTTCAGCACCAAATCCGATGCCGCTGCGATCAGAGCGGTCGCGAATGACCTTGTCCAGTCCACCGAAAGCGCCACCGCAGATAAATAGGATGTTGGTGGTGTCCACCTGAACGAATTCCTGATTGGGATGCTTGCGTCCCCCTTGGGGCGGGACAGAGGCCACGGTGCCCTCGATCAGCTTGAGTAGTGCCTGCTGAACTCCTTCACCGGAGACGTCACGAGTGATGGATGGGTTATCCGATTTGCGCGAAATCTTGTCAATTTCATCGATGTAGACGATGCCGCGTTGCGCTTTTTCGACATCGTAATCACATTTTTGCAAAAGTTTTTGAATGATGTTTTCGACATCTTCACCCACATACCCAGCTTCGGTCAGGGTTGTTGCATCCGCAATCACGAAGGGGACATTGAGCAAGCGCGCCAGCGTCTGGGCCAACAGGGTTTTGCCGGAGCCAGTGGGACCAATCAGAAGGATATTGCTCTTGGCGAGCTCGATGTCTCGATCCTTGCTCTGGTTACGCAAGCGTTTGTAGTGGTTATAGACAGCGACCGCTAGAATCTTTTTGGCCTGGGTTTGATCAATGACATACTGATCAAGAATCTCGGCGATCTCTTGCGGCGAAGGTAGTTCGGTTTTGACATTCTTGACTTCGGCGCCCTGAATCTCTTCACGAATGATGTCGTTACACAGCTCGATGCACTCGTCACAAATGAACACCGACGGCCCCGCAATCAGTTTGCGAACCTCATGCTGGCTTTTTCCACAGAATGAACAATAGAGCAACTTCTCGTTGCCGGCTTTTTCTGTCATGGACACAATTCCTTCAAACAAACACCCGATGGACAAACACCCGAGTTTTCGGCACTTACGGTGTCAGTTTAACCTGTTCTGCCCCAGAGATCACGCAGCAGATTCTGCTCGCGTCGTCAACACCTGGTCAATAATGCCATATTGGCGTGCTTCCTCCGCACTCATGAAATTGTCCCGATCGGTATCCTTCTCGATGACTTCGATAGGCTGCCCCGTATGACGGCTCATCATTTCATTCAATTGGCGACGCAGGTAAAGGATTTCCTTAGCTTGAATTTCAATGTCTGAGGCTTGCCCTGAAGCACCGCCAGAAGGCTGGTGAATCATGACTCGTGAACTGGGCAGCGAATAACGTTTCCCCTTTGCGCCTGCAGCCAACAGGAAAGCACCCATGCTGGCTGCGATACCGATACAGGTGGTGCTAACGTCGGCCTTGATGAATTGCATGGTGTCGTAGATGGCCAACCCTGCGGAGACCGAGCCCCCGGGCGAGTTGATATAGAGGCTGATATCCTTGTCCGGATTTTCGGACTCAAGAAACAGCATCTGGGCCACCACCAGATTGGCCGTATCTTCCGTGACAGGGCCCACCAGAAATATGACGCGCTCTTTTAACAGGCGCGAAAAAATATCATAGGCCCGCTCTCCGCGCCCGCTCTGCTCCACCACCATGGGAACGAGGCCCAGGTTTTGCGGATCCATCTTCCACTGTGCATTCATGTGCATTCCTTTAGCGTTGACCCGCCAGCTGTTCAAACGGGGTGTGCAACTCTTCAGTTTTGGCGCGGGAACAAACCCACTCCACTACATTATCCTCCAGAACAAGGGCCTCAATTTCCCGGAGACGCTGCGGTTGTTGGTAATACCAACGGACAATCTCCTCAGGGTGCTCGTAGGCGCTGGACATGTCTTCAATAACGGCTCGAATCTGTTCGGATTTTGCCGTCAACTGTTCCCGATTGACCAGCTCGGACAAGATCAGGCCCAGCGCAACCCTGCGCCGTGCCTGCTCTTCGAACAAGTGGTCCGGCAGAACCATGTCAGGTTTCTGTTGAGCCCGGGAGGCAAGCTCTTCCAGTGCAGCGTCACGCAACCGGGTGATTTCCCGGGTTACCAAGGCCTTGGGCAAGGTCACTTCGGTGGCATCCAGCAGCACCTGCATGACCCGTTCCTTGACCTGGGCCTTGATGCGGTTGCGCATTTCGCGTTCGAGATTCTGGCGCAATTCTGCGCGCAACTTTTCCAGATTGCCATCCTGTACCCCTACCGCACGGGCAAAGTCGGCACCAACTT
>JAGWPH010000195.1 GCA_028870615.1 Betaproteobacteria bacterium | reverse complement strand
TGGCCCATGGCCAATTGCGTGAACGTGAGCTGGAGCGCGTGATGCGTGAGTTTTATCATCAGCAGATCAACATGCTGCTGTGTTCCACCATCATCGAAACCGGTATTGATATTCCCACAGCCAACACGATTATCATCCATCGCGCGGACCGCTTTGGACTGGCGCAGTTGCATCAATTGCGGGGACGAGTGGGGCGCTCGCACCATCAGGCGTACGCCTATCTGTTAACGCCTCCGCCGGACGCGTTGACTGCTGCCGCCAAAAAACGACTGGAAGCCATTCAGATGATGGAAGACCTGGGCTCCGGTTTCTATCTGGCCATGCAGGATCTCGAAATTCGCGGTGCCGGTGAGGTATTGGGTGACTCACAGAGCGGCGACATCCAGGAAGTGGGTTTCAGTTTGTACACCGATCTGCTAAATCAGGCGGTGAACGCCCTGAAGCAGGGCAAGACCTGGGATCTCGAAGCGCCCCTGAATGTCGCCACCGAGATCAACCTGCATGCACCTGCCTTGTTGCCTGTGGATTATTGCGGCGACATCCAGGAACGCCTGGTCTTGTACAAGCGGCTGGCCAATTGCGAATTGGAAGCGGACCTTGAGGACTTGCGTGAAGAATTGATCGATCGCTTCGGCCTGCTACCCGAACCTGCACAAGTGCTGCTGGAATGCCACCGACTGCGTCTTGCCAGTCATCCAATGGGCATCCGGAAAGTGGATGCTAACGGTGAGAGTATTGTTATCCAGTTTGGACGTCACACGCCCCTTGAGCCGCAGGACATCATTTTGCTGTTGCAGTCAAAGCCTCAGTATCGACTGGCGGGGCCGGAGCGATTGAAAGTGTCGCTCAAGGGTCCCGGCCCCATGGAACGTGCCGCGCAGGTGCGCGGCATCTTGCGCGAACTGGCAGGCACCCGGATCCAGGCCACCGCAGTTAGGTCATGACCGGAATTTTACCGATCTTGATGCGCCATTCCGCCGGGCCGGTTTCGTGGACCGATTGTCCTTGTGAATCCACGGCGACAGTCACTGGCATGTCCTGCACCTCAAATTCATAAACAGCTTCCATGCCCAGTTCGGGAAAGGCCACCACGCGTGACGAACGAATGGCTTTGGATACCAGATAGGCAGCTCCGCCCACAGCAATCAAATACACTGACCGGTGCTTGCGGATGGACTCGATGGCGCTGGGGCCGCGCTCGGCTTTGCCGATCATGCCCAGCAGGCCGGTTTTGTCCAGCATCATGTCGGTGAATTTGTCCATGCGCGTTGCCGTGGTCGGGCCTGCCGGGCCGACCACTTCGTTACGGACAGGATCCACCGGGCCCACGTAGTAAATGAAGCGGTTGTTGAAATCGAGTCCGGCGGGCAGAGGGCTTCCTTTGGCGAACAGGTCGGCGATCCGTTTGTGAACCGCATCCCGCCCGGTTAATAGTTTGCCATTAAGCAGCAGGGTCTCACCGGGTTTCCAGCTTTGCACTTCCGCTGCATTGACCTTTGCCAGGTCCACGCGCCGCGCGCTGGGCGAAGCGTGCCATGAGACCTGCGGCCAGTCAGTCAGCGCCGGTGGGCTCAAGCTGGCCGGGCCAGAGCCATCCAGCACAAAGTGAACATGGCGGGTTGCGGCACAGTTGGGAATCATGGCTATGGGCAGGGAGGCGGCATGAGTGGGGTAATCCAGAATCTTCACATCCAGCACAGTGGAGAGACCACCCAACCCCTGGGCTCCGATGCCCAGCGCGTTGACCTTGTCAAACAGCTCGATGCGCAGTTCCTCGATGCGGTTTTGTGGGCCACGCGTTTTGAGGGCTGCCATGTCAATCGGGTCCATCAGGGATTCCTTGGCCATCAGCATGGCTTTTTCTGCTGTGCCGCCAACGCCAAGACCCAGTATCCCCGGTGGACACCAGCCAGCGCCCATGGTGGGCACGGTCTTGAGAACCCAGTCCACGATGGAATCCGAAGGATTGAGCATCACAAACTTGGACTTGTTTTCCGAACCACCCCCTTTGGCTGCTACCGTGATTTCCACGGTCTCTCCGGGCACCAGCGACACATGAATGACCGCCGGGGTGTTGTCCCTGGTGTTGGTGCGTTTGCCCGCCGGATCCGCCAGTATGGAGGCGCGCAGCGGATTGTCCGGATCAAGGTAGGCACGCCGCACTCCTTCATTGATGACTTCTTCCAGAGAACGGCTGGTTTCAAATCGGACCGCCATGCCTACCTTAAGAAATACATTGACGATGCCGGTGTCCTGACAGATGGGGCGCTGACCTTCGGCACAAAGGCGCGAATTGGTCAGGATTTGGGCGATGGCATCGCGTGCTGCGGGCGACTGTTCCTGCTCATAAGCCGAGCCCAGTGCCTTGAGGTAGTCCGCCGGATGGTAGTAGGAAATGTATTGCAGGCTATCAGCAATACTTTGAATAAGGTCGTCTTCACGAATGGCAATCACAGCAAGCGCTCCCGGCAAAAAAGTCCAGAGCATGACTCTACCAGAACGTGCCTGAAAGCACTTATGTAGGGCACAAGAGTATGGATCGCTAACAACGGCTATAATGGCGGGCTCTTGCCTGTCTCAAGAGCAGGGGAACCGTGACACGAATAAATTGAGAGGGAGGTTTCATGACTACCGAAGCATTGCTCCACGAAAATCGTATCTTTCCACCGGACCCTGCTTTTGTATCCCAGGCCAATATTTCCGGCATGGCGGCCTACCAGGCCCTATGTGCCGAAGCCCGACAGGATGCCAACGCGTTCTGGGGTCGTCTGGCGCGCGAAAATCTGTACTGGCATCGACCTTTTACCCGGGTATTGGACGAGTCCAATCCCCCATTTTTCAAGTGGTTTGAGGATGGTCTCACCAACGCTTCGTACAATTGCCTCGACCGTAACCTGCAGAACGGCAACGCCAAAAAGACGGCCCTTATTTTCGAGGCGGATGATGGGACCGTCAGCCGCATCACTTACCAGGAGTTGTACCACCGGGTCTGCCGATTCGCCAATGGACTCAAAGCGCTTGGCGTCAAGAAGGGAGACCGGGTGATCATCTACATGCCCATGTCCATCGAAGGGGTCGTGGCCATGCAGTCTTGCGCCCGCATTGGCGCAACGCACTCGGTGGTGTTTGGTGGATTTTCTGCCAAGTCGCTTCAGGAGCGCATCGTGGATGTGGGTGCCTCTGCGCTGATCACTGCGGATGAACAACGACGCGGCGGCAAAAGCATGCCCCTCAAGGTGATTGTGGACGAAGCCCTGGCGCTGGGCGGCTGTGAAGCCTTGAAACACGTCATCATCTACCAACGTACTGGCAGCGCGATTCCGCTGTTGGCCGGACGGGACCGCTGGATGCATGACGTGGAAGCCAACCAGCCCGACAATTGCGAGCCAGAATGGGTCAGCGCCGAGCATCCGCTGTTTGTGCTTTACACCTCTGGATCTACCGGAAAACCCAAAGGCGTACAGCATGCTACGGGAGGATACTTGCTGTGGGCTGTTCTCACCATGAAGTGGGCTTTCGACATCAAACCTGCCGATATTTTTTGGTGTACTGCTGACATCGGCTGGGTGACGGGTCATACCTATATCGTGTATGGTCCCCTGGCTGTGGGGGCCACTGAAATCGTGTTTGAGGGGATGCCCACTTACCCCGACGCCGGCCGGTTCTGGGACATGATCGCGCGCCATCGGGTCAGCGTGTTCTATACCGCTCCCACCGCCATTCGTTCCCTTATCAAGGCTGCCAACGCCGCCCCCGCTACCCATCCGGGCAATTATGATCTGTCCAGCCTGCGCCTCCTCGGTTCAGTGGGTGAACCCATCAATCCTGAAGCCTGGATGTGGTACTACAAAAACGTCGGAGGCGAGCGTTGCCCCATCGTGGATACCTTCTGGCAAACCGAAACGGGTGGTCACATGATTACGCCATTACCGGGAGCAACACCGCTGGTGCCAGGGTCTTGTTCCTTGCCCTTGCCCGGGATTGAAGTGGCTGTCGTGGATGAGGCAGGACACGATGTACCCAATGGCCAGGGCGGTATTCTGGTGGTCAAGCGCCCCTGGCCCGCCATGATCCGCACCATCTGGGGCGATCCCGAGCGCTTCAAGAAAAGCTACTACCCAGATGAACTCAAGGGCTACTACCTGGCCGGTGATGGCGCCATCCGCGATAAGGACACTGGATACTTCACCATCACCGGGCGGATTGACGATGTGCTGAATGTCTCTGGCCACCGTATGGGCACCATGGAAATCGAATCGGCCCTGGTGTCCAACCCGCTGGTGGCTGAAGCTGCCGTGGTGGGTCGGCCTGACGACATGACCGGGGAAGCCATCGTGGCCTATGTGGTGCTCAAACAGGCGCGACCTTCGGGTGATGAAGCCAAAAAAATTGCCACCGATTTGCGCAACTGGGTAAGCAAGGAAATTGGCCCCATCGCCAAACCAAAGGAGATCCGCTTTGGCGACAATCTCCCTAAAACGCGTTCCGGCAAGATCATGCGCCGGCTGCTACGGGTCATCGCAAAAGGAGAGGATGTCACCCAGGACGTTTCCACCCTGGAAAACCCGGCCATCCTGCAACAACTGAAAGAAACGCTCTAAGGAGGTATTCCTGGGTGAGACTGCTCAATCGATATCTGGCCC
>JAGWPH010000194.1 GCA_028870615.1 Betaproteobacteria bacterium | reverse complement strand
GGCCAAGAGCGGCCAGTTGAACATAGTCTCCAAAGCTGCCATTCAACATGTTGATGGGAACACTTAATTTAAAAACCCTTCAGAAGGAGGGCGTCTGCCACTTCATCGAAACCTGCAATAACAGCCATCGCTTCGGAACAGTTCAGTACAAGGTAAAAAGGGAGCAAAAACCCCAGTTTTCCAGAACACAAAACCTGAAGTAAACTAAACGCAGTGGGGTGATTTTAGATGCAAATCCCGGGGCAGATTTAAATCAGAACTCGGTAAAATCGGTGATCTTCTTACGGTGTACAGGGAGCTGAAATACTCTTGTGCACTTGCACTGGATGCTCCAGATTCCCGTGCTGCAAAGGACTTGATATACCAGAGGCAAGGAGAGGAAGCATCGGTACAGTAGCGGATCCGGTGCTCCCCGCAGTTAATGGGATGCAGAGAATTCAGGGTAGCAACAGATTCTGAATCACTGTTATATGGAGCATGCTTTCGCTGAATGATCATTGTTTGTTGTCGGTGATATTTAAGGGAGGTGAATGCAATGTCGCATTTCAAACTTTCGATTAGATACTCGCTGAAAAAATGGTATGACAAGTCCATATCAAGATCGTCCAGTTATTCCACTGCGATCACAAGTCTGCGCTGGTTAGTCTTTGCTCTGTATTTACCCGGAGCCGTGGCAATGGATTACGGCGCTTATTCCAGTTCTTGCCAAGCAAATGGCGGAACAGCAGCGCTCGGACCGGGGGGAGTGTATCAGTGTAACTTTGCGCAGCCGGCACCACCAGTCGGCGGTGTAGGTGGAATGCAACAACAGCTTCTCCAGCAAGGCGCTGGCATAGTGGGACAAGCAATCGGCAATGCAATATTGCAATCGATACTTGGCAACCCCCAGCAAAATGCAGCGAATCAAGCTGCAGCCCAAGCCGCCGCACAAAAAGCAGCCCAAGATGCCGCGCAGGCTGACGAGCAGCGAAGACAGGCTGATGAGGCAGCCATGCGCCAACAGGAACAAATCAAGCAGCGTATTCTCGGAGCAATCAAGGAGGGCACTACCGAAACTCCTGCCCTGGGTCTTATGACGGGTGATGAGGCTGATGCACCGCTTCAAGTCACGAGGGTGGCAAATGATTTTGGCACAACCGCGCTGGTGCCCGTCAATACTGCTCCTGGCTCCAGTGCCGGGAAGCGGTTGGAGCTCATGCTAGGCGATGATGCGGATGCGCCTCCCATCAGCATGCAAGCGGGACAGGGATTCGATACTGCCGGCAAAATGCAGGGTAGTGTTTCATCTCCGCCACCAACACCTTCCAGCAAACCGGTAGCCCAGAACGTGAAATTGCTGAAGGATCTCAAAGCCAAACTCAAAAAGAACGACGCTGATGTGCGATCACTCAATGACCAGCTTACGCAGCTTCAACAGGCTCCCACTACCGATCCGGTGGCGATAAATCAAGTACAGCAAAAAATTGCTGTCAAGGAAAACGAAAAGAAAAAAATAATGCTGGATTTGACGGCCGCTGATCCCGATGCGCCGGGGACAGGGTCATTCCCAGGCAACACAGGCACAAGCCCGGCAAGTACCGTTACGATGGGAACATCACAGTGACAAACCTTAGCTTCCGACTGCTGGTGGCTGTCTGTTGCGTTTGGACGATGACGGCCCACGCCGAAATCACCCTTGAACCTCCTCCAGAGGTGTCGATCAACTTGAATTCGGATGGGTTTAATCAATTGATGGCTACGAGAAACGACTTGCTGACGCAATTCGAAACCACCCAGGAAAAGATCGGCATTCAGGCGAAAGACTGTCATGACGTAGCGGAAGGCTCCCCCAAGGTAAGCGATTGCAAGGTGGAGGCGCAGGAAGTGATAACTGCCGTCAGAAGCTATCGTGCGGCGCTGGCCCGGTTCAAGGCCAGCCTCGCGGCGAGCGTGTCCTTGCAACAATTTGGGTCAGGCATGGACAATAAATTACCACCCCTGCCCGCCAGGCATAATCTTCAGCCAATTTCAATTGAATCCCACGGTGACTTCCATGTGGTTATGGCGGACGGGAGAAAACTTACCGGAAAAGAAGCGACTCGCCTTGCCGGAGATGATGAAGTCAAGCTCGTTACTGGATCAGATGGTGGTGCGGTACTCAAGTTATCCAATAATACCCAGGTTACCTTAGGACCCAACACCGAGTTAAACACCAATGTCCCTGACCCAAGTCCCGGGGCAACTAAGGGAACCATGTCTGAATTGGTTAAGGGCACTCTTCAGTGGTATCACGAGGTAAAGAAACAGCTTTTTGAAACTGACATGGAATCTGCTGCGGACGCATATGGAAAGATCCATATGGAGGCCGTAATCGTTGGGGTGCGCGGAACCAGATTTGATTGCGCC
Source organism: Betaproteobacteria bacterium (assembly GCA_028870615.1). Lineage (GTDB taxonomy): Bacteria > Pseudomonadota > Gammaproteobacteria > Burkholderiales > Ferrovaceae > JAJZRV01. The sequence continues at coordinate 350 of JAGWPH010000194.1, read as the reverse complement.
GTATTATCTGATGGTTCCGGTTACATCAAGCTGTATTCGGGTGCAGTCGACTTAACCCCTCAGAATGGGGGAAAAATTGTGAAGTTGCGCCCGGGACAGATGGTCACCATCCGAGGTGGCGAAATTTCCAAACCTGTTCCGATCCGGTGAGTTTATTCATTACATGACGCACCGCCCTAAATCATTTTGTCTATGAATTGCCGAGCAGAAGAGGCCAGATGAAATACGTTCAGTTATTTTTTACGGCGCTTGTTTTCCTGATCTGCGCACCGGTATTTGCCGATGATACGAACGATCCCTTTCAGGGAATTGCCGCAGAATACCGGGCCGCCAACCCCAAGCCGACATTG
>JAGWPH010000193.1 GCA_028870615.1 Betaproteobacteria bacterium | reverse complement strand
GTAGGCAATGTCGTGCTAAAAACCTCAGAGGGACTGGCCTGGATGATGGGGCAGATAATTCGTCGCGAATTTAACAAAAATCTTGTGAGCCGCTTGGTGGCGCTGATTGCGTTGCCGGTCCTGAACAGGTTTCGGCGTCATATGGATCCCCGTCAATACAATGGTGCGAGCCTGTTGGGCCTTAAGGGGCTGGTTATCAAAAGCCATGGCGGCGCCGATGCCTACGCATTTCGACATGCACTGCAATATGCGGCATCTGAAGTTAGGAGCAACGTACTTGGCCGTATCGAAGCCTCGGTCATGCAACTGGAACCTTCCATCTGATGATCTATTCGAAAATCGCTGGTACTGGCAGCTATACCCCTGAACACATCCTGACCAATCAGGACCTGGAAAAAATCGTTGAAACCAATGATGCATGGATTCAGTCCCGCACAGGGATTCGGCAACGACATGTGCGCGCTGAAAACCAGCTCACCAGCGACCTGGCCCTGCTTGCGGCCAAACGGGCAATGGCTGCCGCTGGCGTTGCGCCTTCTGATGTGGATTTGCTCATTGTGGCAACGACGACGCCTGATATGGTTTTCCCCAGCACCGCCTGCTTTGTTCAGGCCAAACTGGGCATGACCGGCGGAGCCGCTTTTGATGTACAGGCTGTTTGCACAGGTTTTGTTTATGCGTTGGCTATTGCTGACAAATTTATTAGAAGCGGCAGTTCGAAGTGTGCCCTGGTGGTCGGAGCTGAGACATTTACCAATCTGCTGGACTGGGGCGACCGCAACACCTGCGTCCTGTTTGGGGATGGTGCCGGTGCCGTGGTCTTGCGATCCAGTGATGCGCCGGGTATTTATTCCACGCACCTGCATTCGGACGGCCGTTATGCGAATAAGTTATTCGTGCCCGGCTCGGTTTGCGGGGGTAAAGCAACGGGTTCTCCCACAGTGAAGATGGACGGTGGGTCTGTATTCAAGTTTGCCGTCAAGGTACTGGATCAGGTTTGCCGCGAAGCCCTGGAAACCAATCATCTGAATGTTTCCGAGGTAGACTGGCTGGTTCCTCATCAAGCCAATATTCGGATCATCGAGTCTACGGCTCTTAAGATGGGAATTGATAGAAGCCGGGTCATCGTGACCGTGGGTGACCATGGCAACACCTCGGCTGCGTCTATTCCGCTTGCTCTCGATCTGGCAGTACGCGATGGACGCATCAAGCCAGGGCAGCATGTTCTGCTCGCGGGCGTAGGGGGAGGCTTTACCTGGGGCTCGGCATTGGTAAGGATGTAAAGGGCAATACTGATGACATTTGCTTTTGTATTTCCGGGCCAGGGATCGCAATCGGTGGGCATGATGCAAGCCTACGGCGACTTGCCCGAGATTCGTTCCACCTTTGACGAAGCATCGACCATTCTTGGACAGGACTTGTGGGTTTTGGTCACACAGGGGTCTGAAGAAGATCTGGCGCTGACAGTCAACACGCAACCGGCCATGTTGGTTGCCGGGGTGGCTGTTTATAGAACATGGCTTGCCGGTGGCGGAAAACGCCCACAATGCGTGGCCGGTCACAGTCTGGGTGAATTTACCGCATTGGTTGCGGCGGGCAGCCTGTGCTTTCCGGATGCAGTCAGGTTGACGCGTTTCCGTGCGGAAGCCATGCAGAAGGCCGTACCTCAGGGCCTTGGGGGTATGGCAGCAATTCTGGGGCTGGCTGACGAGGACGTGCGTGAAGCGTGCCGTGAGGCAGCAGGCGCTGAAGTCCTGGAACCGGCTAATTTTAATTCGCCAGGACAGGTGGTAATTGCCGGTCATCGGTCGGCCATCGAACGTGGCGTGGAGGCGGCCAAGGCTCGTGGGGCCAAGCGTGCCCTGCCGTTAGCCATGAGCGTCCCGTCCCACTGTTCGCTGATGAGACCTGCGGCTGACCAGCTCCAACAGTACCTGGCTGAAATTCAGCTGCTGGCGCCTTCCATTCCAGTTATTCACAATGCTACCGTGGTCGAAGGGCATACTCCGGATGAGATTCGCGCAGCATTGGTACAGCAGCTTTACAGCCCGGTCCGTTGGGTGGAAACCATTCGGGCCATGGGATCCCGCGGAATCACCCAAATTTTTGAATGCGGACCCGGTAAAGTACTGGCTCCTCTGGTCAAGCGAATCCAGCCGGATATCCAGGGGCTGGCCCTGAACGATGCTGCAGCGTTAATTGCAGCACGCGATATTCTGGCGTAAAGGAGAAGGACATCATGTTGAAAGGGCAGGTGGCTCTGGTGACGGGTGCCAGCAGGGGGATCGGTCAAGCGATAGCAAGGGAACTGGCCAGGCAAGGAGCCACGGTCGCGGGTACCGCGACGGGTCAGACGGGCGTGGCGGCAATTGAGGCTACCCTGCAAGCAGTCAATGGAACAGGCGCGGGGTTTATCCTGAACGTCAAAGATAGCGCGGGTATTCTTGCCACGGTCGAAGCGGTCAAAACCCGCTTCGGAGCCATTAGCATTCTGGTTAACAACGCAGGAGTGACGCGAGACATGCTGGCCATGCGACTACGTGACGAAGATTGGGACGAGGTATTGGATACCAACCTAAAATCGGTATTCCAGCTGTCCCGCGCCGTCATGCGAGACATGATAAAAGCCCGAAACGGGCGCATTATCAACATTGGCTCTGTGGTTGGGACCACTGGAAATGCAGGCCAAAGCAACTACGCTGCCGCCAAGGCAGGTCTGGTGGGTATGACAAAGTCCATGGCGCGTGAATTGGGCAGCCGTGGCGTGACGGTAAACTGTGTTGCTCCCGGTTTCATCGAGACGGATATGACCCGTGGACTGGAAGATTCGCAACACCAGGCTTTACTGGCCTCGATCCCAATCGGGCGGCTTGGGCAACCAGAAGACGTGGCTTATGCGGTAGCGTATCTTGCGTCTCCCCTGGCAGCTTATGTTACCGGAGCCACGCTCCATGTTAACGGCGGCATGTTAATGAGTTGAGAGCGCTTGCCATCAGGCAGGTGATTCGGAGGGCGTGATCTGCTACACTACGCC
>JAGWPH010000192.1 GCA_028870615.1 Betaproteobacteria bacterium | reverse complement strand
TCGCTAATATTTTTGTCTTTGCCCCGTCCATAGATCAGCGTGGGGCGCAGGATCACCCAGGCCACGCCGTGGCATTCGGCCCAATCGCGCAACTGTTGCTCACTGGCGCAGAGGCGCGCTGCCAGCACTCGCTCCTCTGGATCGTTGGAGCCTGCCTTGGTGGAAGCACTGGTGGAAGAGAGCGCCACCACCCGCCGTGCACCCTGTTGCAGCAGCACTTCGAAGTATTCCGGCAAGACCCAAAGGGGTGCGACACAAATCCAATAGGGCAGCGGTGCGCTGCTCTGGTCGGGCCGCGCGCTGCTTGACCAGGCCGTCACTGACCAACCTGCCGCCCTGAGCAAGGGCACCAGGCATTCCCCCACCAGGCCGCTGGCGCCGAAAACGCCCACGCGCTGTTCAGTCATGGCGCTGACCCACCACAGCATCCAGTATACGGCGCCCCGTATGGTGCACGGCCACCAGTCCAAAGCGCAGCCAGACACCCGCTGCTACCAACCACATCAAGGGTCCGGGATAGTGCTGCCGGAAAAATTTCCGATAAAATCGCAGCATGCCGCGATGCTTGTGCCATGCTACAAACAGGGGGCGCGCCCGACTGCTGATTCCCTGGTGGTGAACCACCGGCGCATCCGGCACAAACAGGATGTCCCAGTCTTTCTGATGGAAACGCAGGCACCAGTCCAGATCTTCGCAGTGCAGAAAATAACCTTCGTCCCAGGGACCCACCGCTTCCATGGCTTCACGTCGCACCAGCATGAGTGCGCCAGAAATGGCTTCTACAGAAATCGGGTGTTGCGGCAAAGGTTGGCGGTGCAGATGAAAATCGAAAAACAAACGTGGCCAGCACCTGGAAAATCGGGTCAGCCCAAAAGCCCCGACGAAGGCGCGCCAGGGAGTGGGTAGAGCACGGCGCCCCCCGCGCTGTTCCGAACCGTCCGGATTGAGCAACAACCCCCCGACCATACCCGCTTCGGGGTGTTGTTGCAGAACCTGCAGCAAGCGGGCCAGCGTCCCAGAACCGGGCAGGCTGTCGGGATTGAGGAAGAGCACATAGGGTTGCTGAGCCGTCTGCACACCAAGGTTGCAGGCTGCCGCAAAGCCAAGGTTCTGCCTGCTTTCGATGAGGCGCAGTGCGGATTGATCGGCCTGAGTGCGGAGTGGGGCAAGACTGTCATCAGTGGAGGCGTTGTCCACCACGATGACTTCGCGTACCTGTCCCAGTACGGCTTGTACGCAATTGCCAAGCAATGCTCCGGCGTTATGGTTGACGATGATGGCGGAAATCGGGGCAAGTTGAGGTCTGTCCCCATCGCCTTCTTTAATCATTGGGGGCTGTCCCCGATTTGCCAGCTTTTTGGGGTGGCGCTTTCCCAACAGGTGCGAAAGGGCTCAGGCAGATGCCCTATATCAAGGGCCTCCACCAACACGTTACGAGACAGATCGGGCATCAGTTCCGCAAACGAGCAAACCTCGCCGGTTTCCAGGCGACGCATGAGAAAGCGCTTTTCGATACCAGAGGGATGGCTCACCCCCGCCGCTGCGACAAGCTCAGCCAACGCTTCGAGGGTGTGGTGATGGTAGTTGCGCACCCGCACCGCCCGATCCGGTACCACCAGGGCACGCTGACGCAACGCATCCTGGGTGGTAATGCCGGTGGGACACGCGCCGGTGTGGCAGATTTGCGCCTGAATACAGCCCAGGGCAAACATGAAGCCACGCGCTGCATTACACCAGTCGGCTCCCATGGCCAGCGTACGCACGATATCAAAGGCCGTAATGATTTTGCCGGAGGCTCCGATGCGAATCTGGTCGCGCAGGCCAATCCCGGTCAAGGTGTTATGCACCAGGCGCAACCCATCTTGCAGGGGCATGCCCACATGATCGGTAAACTCCAGCGGTGCTGCGCCGGTCCCGCCTTCAGCGCCATCGACCACAATAAAATCCGGAAGCAACCCGGTGTACAACATGGCCTTGGCCAGCGCAAAAAATTCCCAGGGGTGCCCCACGCAAAGCTTGATGCCTACCGGTTTACCCCCGGACAGTACCGACATCGATTCCATCCATTCCAGCAACTCGATAGGGGTGCCGAAAGCATGATGCGCCGCCGGTGAAATGCAATCCACTCCCGTTGGAATCCCGCGCGCTTCGGCGATCTCAGCAGTGACCTTGCTTGCCGGAAGCACGCCGCCATGACCCGGCTTGGCCCCTTGAGAAAGTTTGATTTCGATAAGCTTGACCTGGGAATCCCGGGCTGCAGTGGCAAAGCGCTTCGGGTCAAAACGACCCTCCGGCGTGCGACATCCAAAATAACCAGAACCCACGTTCCAGACCAGATCACCGCCATGTTCGCGGTGATATTTTGAAATCGAACCTTCTCCCGTGTCATGGGCAAAGCCACCCATCTTGGCCCCCTGGTTGAGTGCCAGAATGGCATTGCCGGAGAGCGCTCCAAAACTCATGGCCGAGATGTTGAACAGGGACATGGAATAGGGTTGGGCGCGGTCCGCCCCCACCAACACCCGAAAATCCATGCCGTTCAGAGGCGCAGGCACCATGGCATGGTTGAGCCACTCGTGACCGGTGGCGTACACGTCCAGGCGAGTCCCAAACGGGCGTTTGTCGGTTTGTTGCTTGGCGCGCTGATAGGCAATGGAGCGCATGGTGCGCGAAAACGGGGTGGCCGTCGTATCGTCCTCGAGGAAGTACTGACGGATCTCGGGGCGGATATATTCCAGAAGGAAGCGGATATGACCCAGGATGGGGTAGTTGCGGCGCACAGCATGCTGGGTTTGCCATAAATCAATCAGTCCAACGCCACACAACGCCAGCAGGACCGGCACCCCAAACAGGCTGATCTCGCCCTGAGGCCAAAACAGCAAAACCAGCGCTCCGATCCAGCACAGATGCAGCGCCAAAAAGCGTTTGGCAAACCATTTGGACATAACTACCCCGAAAACTTAAAAAAATAGCGCACACACTGAATTCGGCGACCAGTGTACTCCAAAGTTTTTTAAGCCCTAATCCGGTGGCGCGAAGTAGGTACAATCATTGCCTGAAGCGTCGGATGAGAAAATCACATTGATACCGGACGTATTGATCATCGGTGGTGGCAATGCTGCGCTCTGCGCGGCTCTGGCGGCGCGGGAAACTGGTGCTTCCGTACTGCTCCTCGAAGCCTCTCCACGCGCCTGGCGCGGCGGCAATACGCAACACACCCGAAACCTGCGCTGCATGCATGACGCACCGCAGGACGTGCTTATCGGATCCTATCCGGAAGAAGCATACTGGCAAGACCTCCTCGGCGTCACCGAAGGCCACACCGACGAGCGGCTGGCACGACTCGTGATCCGTGCGTCCTCCACCTTTCGGCCCTGGATGCACAAGCACGGGGTGCGCTTCCAGCCTCCCCTTTCAGGTGCCCTGCAGGTGGCAAAGACCAACGCTTTTTTTCTGGGCGGAGGCAAAGCCCTGATCAATGCCTACTATCGCAGCGCCGAAGCGATGGGCATACAAATTCGCTACGACATGCCGGTGGATGCCCTTGAGTTGAAGGACGGCCATTTCGTTGCCGCCTTGTGCGGGGGGCAGCGCATCGCAGCGCGTGCCTGCGTTCTGGCGGCCGGTGGATTTGAATCCAACCGTCAATGGTTGCGTGAAGTCTATGGCCAGGATGCGCATGGCGAATGGCCAGCGGACAATTTCCTGATTCGCGGCACCCGCTTTAACCAGGGCGTGCTGCTGAAGTTCATGATCAATGCCGGTGCCGACACGGTGGGAAATGCTTCCCAGTCCCACTGCGTGGCAATCGACGCCCGCGCACCCCGCTACGATGGCGGCATCGCTTCCCGAATTGACTGCATCTCCCTGGGTGTGGTGCTGAACCGGAAAGCCGAACGTTTCGGTGACGAAGGTGAGGACTTCTGGCCCAAGCGCTACGCCCTCTGGGGACGTCTCGTCGCGCAGCAGCCCGGGCAACTGGGGTATGCCGTAATTGACGCCAAGCCCCTCGGCAAATTCATCCCCTCCATGTTTCCAGGGACCCAGGCAGCATCCCTGGCCGGATTGGCCCACGCGCTGGATTTACCAGAAGCTTCCTTCCTGCATACTCTCAATGCGTACAACGCCGCCTGTCGCCCGGGGACCTTTGACCACACCACCCTTGACGACTGCCACACGGAAGGCCTGTTGCCACCCAAGACCCACTGGGCACTACCGATCGACACCCCGCCCTTCTTTGGCTACACCCTAAGACCCGGAATCACCTTCACCTATCTGGGTCTCAAGGTCGACCCAACCGCCGCTGTGCATTTCGGTGGCCAGCCCAGCGACAATCTCTTCGCGGCAGGAGAAATGATGGCGGGCAATATCCTTGGCCTGGGATATGCCGCTGGCATTGGCCTGTCCATTGGTACCGCCTTTGGAAGGATTGCCGGCACCCAGGCGGCACGGCAACGGCCCGGGGGAGATCATGCTCACTGAATACGAAACCGAAGTGGCGCGCGAGATGCAGATCTGCAATGCCTGCCGCTACTGCGAAGGGTTTTGCGCGGTCTTCCCGGCCATGACCCGCCGGTGGGTGTTTGCCAGGGCGGACATTCACTACCTCGCCAATCTGTGCCACAACTGCGGCGCGTGCTATCACGCCTGCCAGTACGCCCTGCCCCACGAATTTGCCGTCAATGTGCCGCGCGCCCTGGCCCAGGTGCGTCGCGAAACCTATAGTACGTACGCGTGGCCGCCGACGCTGGGGCGCCTCTATCAACGCAACGGGCTGACCCTGGCCCTGGCCTTGTCCGCAGGCCTCGCCCTGTTCCTGATCCTGGCGCTTCTGTTGAATGGCGCACTCATTCATGCGCCGCTTGCGGGAAACTTCTATGCCGTTTTTCCGCATCGCCTGCTGATTGCCCTTTTCGGTGTGGTCTTTGGATTTTCAACTCTTGCCCTGGCAATCGGCGTCGCACGCTTCTGGCAAGACCTTGCGCCTGGCGCGGCCTCAGCCCCGGCAGTGATTGAGGCTACGCATCGGGTGCTGGCGTTGACCTATCTCGACGGGGGTCACGGTGACGGCTGCAACGAAGCGGATGATCGATTTACCCGGATACGCCGCTCTTTTCATCACTTCACTTTCTATGGCTTCCTGTTATGCTTCGCCGCAACCATTATCGCAATGGGGGACCACTACCTCCTGGATCAGTCCGCGCCCTATGCCCTTGCGAGCTGGCCGGTGGTGCTGGGCAGCCTCGGCGGCATTGGCCTTTTGATCGGGCCTTGCGGCCTGCTGTGGTTGAACCTGCTGCGCGATCCTGTCCCCGGTGATCCGCAGCAGCGTCCTATGGACCGCGGGTTTATCGCCCTGTTGTTGCTCACCAGTGTTACCGGTCTGGTGTTGCTGGCGTGGCGCGACAGCAACGCAATGGCCCTGCTCCTGGCTGCGCATTTGGGGGGAGTAATGGCGCTGTTTGCCACTTTGCCCTACAGCAAGTTTGCTCACGGCATTTATCGCGCAGCCGCGTTGCTCAAGTGGGCCATTGAAAAAAGACAGAAAGAGGTTCTCATTTGACAGTCGGTGGCACCCCCCTGAAATCCCTGATCCCCTCTCGCACTTCAAAAATCAGAACCGTCTTGCGAGTGACGAGTGGGAATTTTTTAGAACAGTTCGATTTTTTTCTGTTCGGTTTCTATGCCACTTCGATCTCCAAGGCTTTTTTCCCAGCCGAAAGCGAGTTCGCCTCGCTCATGCTCACTTTCACGGTCTTTGGCGTGGGATTCCTGATGCGTCCCCTGGGCGCCATCGTGCTGGGTGGCTACATTGATAAAGTGGGGCGGCGCAAGGGCCTGATTGTCACGCTCTCCATTATGGCAAGCGGCACGATTCTCATCGCACTGGTTCCGGACTACGCAACAATCGGCATGCTCGCCTCGTTCCTCG
>JAGWPH010000191.1 GCA_028870615.1 Betaproteobacteria bacterium | reverse complement strand
CAGCATGCATTCCTCAATCAGGCGATGGGCATCATTGCGTTCCACAGGCAGAATCGTTTCGATCTTACCCCGATCGTCAAATACCATGCGCGTCTCGTCACTGGCAAAATCAATGGCCCCACGGGCTGCGCGCGCTACCAAAAAGGCGCGGAAGAGTGACTCCAGGTGCTGCAGATGTGGCACCAACGAACGACGCCTGCTGTCGGCTCGTTCGGGGTGCTCTAGAATCGCCGCTACTTCCGTGTAGGTCAGGCGCGCATGAGAGTGCATGAGTGCCGGATAAAAACGGTACTGCTGGATCAGCCCCCGGTCTGATACCTGCATGTCGCACACCATGCATAGGCGATCTACATCGGGATTGAGAGAACAGAGCCCATTACTTAAGGCTTCAGGCAACATCGGGATAACCCGGCGTGGAAAGTACACGCTGTTGCCGCGTTCAAAGGCGGCTTGATCAAGCGCATTTTCGGGCCGGACATAGTGCGACACGTCAGCGATGGCAACCACCAGGCGGTAGCCTCCTCCCTTGATGGGTTCTGCGTAGACGGCGTCGTCAAAGTCCTTGGCTGTTTCGCCATCAATCGTAACCAACGGCAGTTGGCGCAGATCTTCCCGGCCCTTGTGGTCTGATTTGCGTACCTCGCCCGGTAATTTCGCAGCAATAGCTTGGGCTGCAGGTGAAAATTCATGGGGTAATTCATGCTTGCGCAGCGCAATTTCAACTTCCATACCCGGGTCGGCATAGTTGCCCACGATTTCAACAACCCGCGCAATGGGTTCGGCCTGACGACTGGGTTGCTTCATCAATTCGATCATCACCACCTGCCCAGGCTTGGCATTCCCTTCCTGGCCCGGGGCCACCAGAATATCCTGGCTGATGCGCTTGTTTTCAGCTACGGCAAACAATACCCCCTGTTCCTGAAACAACCGCGCCACCAGACGACTGTTGACGTGCTCCAGGATCTCGACGATCGTGCCTTCGGTACGACCCCGTTGATCTACACCGATGGTCCGTACCATAACCCGGTCGCCATGCAGGACACGCTGCATTTCGCGCGAGCCCAAAAAAATGTCGCTCCCACCATCTTCTCGAATGGCGAAACCAAAACCGTCGGGATGCCCCTCTACTCGAGCTTTAATTAGATCGAGTTTTGCAGGAAGGCAGAGCGCATTCTTGCGGTTGCGCATGATTTGACCTTCACGTTCCATGGCGCGCAACCGACGTGAAAATAGCTCGCGTTCATTGGCATGGATTGTGAGCAAACGTTCGAGTTGCTCTACGGCAACCGGTACGCCTTCGCGTTCCAGCAATTGCAAGATGAATTCGCGGCTGGGTAAAGGCTCTGGGTACTGCGCTTTTTCACGCTCCAGAAATGGGTCCTGGAGCCTCAAGGGTATTTTTTTTGTTGACAAAATAAGGGGATCCTTTAGAATTCTGGGGTTCGAAGTTCTCGATTGTACTGATCATTGATCAGACGATCCTGTAAGTTTCGTGCCGAGATGGCGGAATTGGTAGACGCACCAGGTTCAGGTCCTGGCGGTGGCAACACTGT
>JAGWPH010000190.1 GCA_028870615.1 Betaproteobacteria bacterium | reverse complement strand
TTCCAGTTCGCGCCGGATCAGTTCAGAGGCGTAGGCACTTCCCCCGGGTGAGTTGATCCGCAAGACAATGGCTTTGAATTGATCATCCTCCCGCGCAGTGCGGATCAGCTTGGCCGTAGAAAGTCCCCCGACAGCGCCTGCCTGGGCCTGGCCATCGCGGATTTCACCTTCGGCAACAACGACCGCCACGGCGTCGCCGCTTTTCCTGGACTTTTGCCGGGCCAGATAATCATCAAAAGAAATTTGCCTAAAACTCTTTCCTTCGCTGTCAGGTGCCCCTTTGGCAATCATCAACTGCTTCAGTTGATCGCGGGTTTTGAGTCCGTCCACCCACCGAATAGATAGGGCCAGCTTACTGGCATCGCCGTGTTCAGTAGCCATCAATTGCGGTAGGTCGTCGATGTTTTGATTCAGGCTTCCCGCAGGCAGCTTTCGGGCTTTTTCCACTTCATCGGTATATGCGTTCCATAAGGCTGTATAAAGCACGCGTTCTGCTTCAGTTGCAGCTGGAGAGGGGCCATTGGCTATGAACGGTTCGGCAAAGCTCTTATAGGTGCCCACCCGCATCAGATTTACGGTGATGCCCAGTTTGTCGAGCACATCGCGATAATAATTGCGGTAGTGTCCAAACCCTTCCAGCAGGACTTGCCCCATCGGATCCAGAAACACTTCATTGGCATGGGATGCCAAAAAATATTGGCGCTGATCATAACCTGAACCCCAGGCAATCACGGGTTTACCGCTGGCTTTGAAGCGCTCCAGGGCGGCCGCTACTTCTCGTAGCATGGGCAGACCAGAGGAGCGCAGATCGTCGAGCAGCAATACGGCACTGGTGATTTTTGGGTCGTGCGCAGCGGTTTCAAGTACCTGCAGGATGTCGCGCAGCTGGGTATCCCCTTTGTTGAAATCCTCTCCGACCCCCGTCAGCATCCAGACATCCTCGTTGGCGGCATGCTGTTCCACGAGGCTCCCTTTAAAGTCCAGCAGTAGTGCCGTTTTGTCTTCCAGACGCTTCGGAAGGTTATATAGCGCCAGCGCCAGCATTGCCAGGATGAGAAGCAGGAACAATAGGTTTGAAAAGAGCCGACGTCCGACATCCAGTGCATGCCATGAGGCAGAAATGAAACAACGAGCCCAGCGAACCATAGAAGCAGCTATAGGTTTGGTCATTATTCCGTGCTGTTTTTGTCAGGAGTAAAGTAGACCGAAGCGATGCGAGTAGTGACCAGGACGGCCAAAAGGGCTGACAGCGCCAGGATATCTTGCCATTCCAGGCTGTGGCCATAGATACCAATGAAAATGTCCCGGAGGATAAAGACAATGGCGACCTCAGTCAGTACCCGCATGCGAATGCGGTGAAATTGCAGGTAATCCGTAAAGGTGCGAAAGAGTTCGATGAGGATGAAGACCGACAGGATGGAAACGACCAGGGTTTGAATGGCAATTTCATGACGGAGGTTGGTCAGGGCATCATAAAGCTCATAGAGCACGCCGATGAACGCCACTCCCAGCGTGATTAACATGACCAGGATGAGAAACACGACAATGACGTCGATAATCCATCCATAAAATCGCATGATACGACCTTTTGTTCCGGTGATGTTGGAGAAGTTCATCGCAGCCGCTCACAGAAATCGCCTTAAAGAAGGCACTCCTCCAGATTATTACACCTGAAGGCAGGGAGCAAGGAGAAACCAGGCCCGCACCAGGTAAAACAGGTCGCTTTTACTGGGGTGAATGGTTGAGCAGGGAGTTAACGGACTCAAGATCGGCCACGGTCAATATTCCTGCAGCCGCCTTGAGATTGATCCGTGCCACCACATGGGCGTAAAGCGCGACATTGTAGTTTTGCTCGGCGCGAATGAAGTCCGTGGCCACATTCAGCAGATCGATGATGGAACGGGTGCCCACTTCAAAACCGGCGCGGGTGCCTTCCAGTGATACTTTGGCTGAGGATGCGGCCACTTCTGCAGCGTGTAACTGGGCCACGCTGTCCTGAAGGTTTAAAAAGGCGGTCTGTGTATTGAGCGTGACTTCATCACGCAGGCCGGCCAAGGCCTGAACGCTGGCCTGGGCCTGAGCCTGGGCTTGGTCCACTGAAGCAGAAATCTGGCCGCCATCGAACAGGGGCATGGAAAGATTCAGGCTGGCACCTTTCTGGTTGATATCCAGGTTAGGAAAGAGGGACCCCAGGGAATGTTGCGAAACCCCCTGAAGGCTGACCACTGGCCAGCGGGCACGACGATTGAACTCCACCTGCTCTTGGGCGATGCGCAATTGCGCTTCGGTTTGATGGATGAGCGGTTGGTTGGCCAGAGCGGTTTCTACCCAAGGTTCGCTTTGTGCTGGTTGCGGTGGCATGGCTTCGAAATGCCCGAGGTCATCCAGCGGACCTACCGGATGATGGGTCAGGCGCTGGAGACTGCGGCGTGCAATGGTCACCGTATTGCGCGCTTTGATCAGGTCGGATTTTGCGGCATCGAGGCGGGCTTGCGCCTCATGAACGGCAATGATGTCGCCGGTCCCGACTTCCAGGGTGGCCTTTGTCTGCTGGTTGATGTTGTCGAGCAGATTTTCCTGTTCTCCGGCAACCCGTTCCTGGGCTTCGGCCTGAAGCACGCCAAAATAGGCTGTTGTCACTTTGAGTGCCAGTTGCTGTTCGGTATAGACCAGGGCTGCTTCGCTGACCTGGATCCGATCGTTTGCCTGGGTGAGCGCTGTCCAGGCCTGGCCGTTGAATACGGTCTGGGTCAGGTTGACGCTGAAATTGTTGGATGGATAGCTCTGTGAAATAGGATTTCCCAGCCCGGTGATGCCAGCGGTGTTCTCCCCGAATCCGGCAGTAAGCCCCATATGTGGCAATAGGGCAGAGCGCGCCAGGGGCCGGTTTTGCATCTCCGCATCCAGACTGGCCCTGGCTTGAGCCAGCGAAGGATCTGTGACAAAAGACTGTTGATAGGATTCGAGCAGGTTATCCGACCATGAGGGTTCCGGGGTGAGGGTGGTCAAAACGATAACCAGGCTCGCGCATAAGCGCTGCGGAATACGAACAGACATGACAGGGCACCATCTATGGAGATCAGTTTTAAGGTAACACCGTTGATTCTACCTAAAGAATTCTGAAATTTGATCGATATCAATCCAGCATCATAACGCGATATACTGCACTCTACTACGCTCTGGACCCCCTGGGTCATATCGGAAAAGGTGATTTCATCATCAATAGTTGTTATGGGCATTAGACCGGCACTCTGGATCATCCTGATTGTTTTGAGTTTTGAGGCAGGGGCTACTGATTTGATTGTTTCGGCAGCGGCCAGCCTGACTGCTGCGTTAAACGAGGCCAAACCTGTTTTCGAATCAACGCACCCCGGAATCCGGCTTTACTACAATTTTGCGGCTTCGGGAACATTGGCGCGGCAGATCGACGCTGGTGCTCCTGCCGATGTTTTTATCAGTGCTTCTTCGCAATCCATGGATCAATTGCAGACACATCACCGGATTTTGGACGGCACACGCATCAATCTGTTGTCCAACGAAATGGTCCTGATTGCGCCCAAGGGGGAGGGGGTCCGGCTTAAAGGATTTGAAGACCTTCCAAGAGCGGCTCGAATCGCTGTCGGGAATCCCGGATTTGTGCCGGCGGGACAGTATGCAAACCAGATTTTGGTTCACCTGGGATTGTTGGAGTCGCTTCGACCCAAGCTGGTTTATGGCCAGGATGTGCGCCAGGTTCTGGAGTATGTGGTGCGCAAGGAAGTGGATGCAGGCATCGTGTTTGCCACGGATGCGGCCCTACTGCCGGATAAAGTCGAGCGCATTGCCCGGGCCCCGGCGGGATCACATCAACCGATACTGTACCCGGTAGCCATCCTGGTTGGGACCAGAAATCCAGAACAGTCCCGGACCTTCCTTGACTTTCTGGGTAGCATGCAGGGTCGGATGCTTTTCGAGAAACATGGTTTTGATTGGGCGCTAAAATAAGGTTGGTTCATGACAGGAGTGCTTCGATGAAAATTAGCGGGCAAAATAAACTGGCAGGTGAAGTCATCGCCATAAAAAAAGGGGACGTGGAGTGCCAGGTCACCATGAAATCCGGCGAACACCGGATCGTCTCCATTATTACGCGCGACAGCGCCGAAGAGATGGAGCTCAAAGTGGGTGATCAGGTGGTCGCACTGATCAAGTCCACCGAAGTCATGATCATGAAGTAATGCTTGGCAACAATGAGTGATAAGACATGGAAGCCATTCTGACGGCAGCACGACTGTCGCTTCTGGTCTCGGTAACCGCCACCGCTCTGATCGCTTTGGTAGGATTGGCGCTGGCGTATGTTCTGGCACGCCGGGATTTCAGGGGAAAGCATCTGCTTGACGCGCTGATCTCCGTTCCATTGGTGCTTCCCCCCACCGTGGTCGGCTACTACCTGGTTGTCCTGTTTGGCCGCGAGGGATGGATTGGGGCACCGCTATACCGTCTGACCGGTTGGTCATTTGTCTTTACCTGGCAGGGTGCGGCACTGGCCGCCTTTGTGGTTGCCTTGCCGCTCATGGTGCGCGTTTCACGCGCTGCCCTCGAAGCAGTGGACAAGGACCTTATCAACACCAGTTATGTTCTGGGAAAATCCGAATGGGAAACCGTACGCAAAGTCGTTCTCCCTTTGGCGAAGGGCGGCATCATGGCAGGGGTCCTGCTGGCTTTCGCAAGAGCGCTGGGAGAGTTTGGGGCCACCTTGATGATTGCAGGCAATATCCCCGGCCGGACGGGCACCTTGCCACTCTCGATTTATTCGGCGTTTCAGAGTGGTGATGACGCCTTGGCGCAGACGCTGGCCATTATCCTGACGATTATTTCTGGAACAGTCATCTACTTGGCCGGAAAATGGACCTCAAGCAGATGGATATAGCGCTCTCCGTGCGATTCAAAAAAGCGCTGGCAAGCGGCTTCTCCATGGACGTGTCCTGGCAGGCAGGTCGCGAAATCGTGGTGTTGTTTGGCCCTTCCGGTGCCGGCAAATCACTGACGTTCCAGATCCTCGCAGGACTGGTTACTCCCGATGAAGGGCATATTCAGTTGGAGGACGTCGTGTTCCACGATTCCCGTGGGGACATAGATCTGCCGCCACAGCTCCGCGAGATAGGCTATTTGTTTCAGCACTACGCCCTGTTTCCACATATGACGACCCGGGAGAACATCCTGTATGGGCATCGGCAGCCACAGGGCAACGCGGCAGCCTCCGATCTTGCGGCGATGCTGGTGCGCTTTCATCTGGAAGGCCTGGAGCAACGTTATCCCGGTGCGCTTTCGGGTGGGCAGCGCCAACGGGTGGCCCTGGCTCGGGCGATGATGCGCAAACCCAAACTGCTGTTGCTGGACGAGCCCTTGTCGGCTGTAGATCTTGCGGTTCGGCGCAGCATTCGGACAGAACTCAAAAATCTGCAACGGACGCTGAATATACCTATGGTGATTGTCACTCATGATCTGGGGGAAGCGCTGGCACTGGCCGACCAGTTGATCATTTATGATCTGGGGCACGTGGTGCAGGCCGGAACACCGGATGAAATCATCCATCACCCGCAAAACGAAATCATCGCAGAGTGGGCCGGCCGCACTCTGCTGCACGGTGAGCGGTCTTTTTCATTCTAAAATTCTAAAGGGGCGGTGCGTGAAAAAGGTTTCGGGATTGAAAGGGCGACTCCTGCTGGAAAAAGATGGGGCTTCTTTTCTGGGAAAGAGACGGGTTGATCTGCTCGAAGCAATTATTCAGGAGGGCTCGATTTCTGCCGCGGCCCGGGCTGTAGGCATGAGCTACAAGGGAGCATGGGACGCCATTGATGCAATGAACAACCTATCCGATCAACCCTTGGTGGTGTGCGCCATCGGGGGGAAAGATGGTGGCGGCACGCAGTTGACCGAACATGGGCAACAGATCATCCGGTTGTTCAGGGCTGGCGAGGCAGAATACCAACGCATCCTGGACGCGCTCATCACCGGCGTGGATCATTTCGATGGTTTCCAGCAAATGCTGCGCCGGTTTTCCATGCGCACCAGCGCACGTAATCAGTTTGTCGGCAAGGTGATCAAGTTGACGCGCGGCCCAGTCAATACAGGTGTCCACCTCAAACTGGATAAAAAGAACGAGCTTATGGCGGTGGTCACCACTGAGAGCGCGGCTTCTCTGGGGCTCAAAGTGGGATTGGAGGTCTACGCCCTGATCAAGGCGCCTTCGATCATCCTGACCACGGAGTCCACGGGAAAGTTCAGCGCTGAAAATCGTCTTTGTGGCCGCGTGGCACGCATTCACCTGGGAGAAGTGAATGCAGAAATCAGGCTGACCCTCGACCTGGAAAAAACAGTGATTGCCACGGTCACTCACGACACGGTTCAAAAGTTGCAGCTGGCTGAGGGCGTACCCGCATGCGCCCTGTTTTCTGCCTCAAGCGTCATTCTGGCCCTGGTGCACTAAAAAGGTGTTCGTGCGGTCAGCTGCCAGGCGTTATTGAAGGTCTGGAATCCCCCAACGGCTTTCTGATACCCAAGGCCAATGACAAATTTTAGACGGTCGATAAGTTCGTAACGACCGAGGATCATTCCAGGTGTGATGACCGTCTGATTTTTGCCGTTGTTGGGCCCGCCGGAGAAGTGGGTGTACTGAGTTTCGAGCTCAGGCCACCAATATTCTGAAAAATGCCCCTGGAATGCCGTATTCCAGACGATCGGTTCGCCCAAGCGACTCATGTCCCGGTCAGGCACGGTGATGGCGAGTGTACTCTGAATATCAAACCCGGATTCACGCGTACCCCAGCCTTTGCCAACGGCCAAAGTCGGGGTGTAAGCATAGTGTCCCGTACTCAGGGGCGAATCGCCGGTGGGTAGGCTGACTCCCATGAAGCCCGTCACGATATAGTTTCCATTCTCTTCGTTGGCGGACAGCATGCGGTATTTGAACAATAGGGTTTCGTCAGCCCAACCCTGGGTGCTGACCCCTTTGGGCTGATTGGTGACCTGGTAGCCGGGAATCCCGACAATGATTTCAGAATTCATGGTGGGAATGAGTTCGAGCCCCTTGTTCAGCCCGTAATTGCTCACATTGACCCCGCCTGACTTGGCTTGCGACAACTGGTCGTAGCGGAACTCTTGTTCGAGTCGGGGGGTGACCGTCACGATGGGTGTCATCCAGTGAGGCTGGGATTCCTTTGCGGCATCGGAGCGTGCAAACCATGAGTCCTGGCCGGAGGAGGTATTGGCATCAGACGTGTCGCCCCCGTTTGGGAGAGCGGTCCCCATGGCCAGCGCCCCATACAGGGTGCCCTCCGCCTGGGCCACACCACTCAAGAAAACCATGACCAGTAACGTTTTTTTCATCGGAATCTCTCTCTTATGCTGAATAAATGGATGGGTGAATACGGTATTAATATAAGCACATAGCGGACTGTAAAATAGTATATAGCGCTACGCCTTGATCTGAATCAATTCGAGGGGGGTGTTACTCATTTTTGAAAGTACCGGTCTTGCGGATACAATGATCGTGCATAACCCCACAGACAGAGGTCGCGATGGATGATTTGAGCAGGCGCTGGCGGTTTTTTCGTGCGGGGGGCTTCGATCAGGTGCGGCTGGATGACGCCGAGGACCTGCTGGCCATTGGCTCGCTTGATCAGAAACTATGGGTTGCGTTGTCTTGCCCGGTCAAAGGAATCCAGTTTGATGATCGCACGTTGTCCTTTATTGATGCAGATGCTGACGGACAGGTACGGGCTTTTGAGCTGATCAGTGCGGTGCATTGGGCTGCTGATCGGCTGGTCGATCCCAGCCTACTGGGCCAGGGATTGAATGGCATTGCCCCAGGCGAGATTCGGGTGGATACGGAAGCAGGCCAATCCTTGGCCGACGAGGCAAGGCTGCTGGCCGATGACCTGGGCAAGTCGAGAGACGAGCGGCTGACTGTTGAAGAAGTCAGCGCAGCCCAGGCGAAACATGCCGTGCGGGCACTCGCTGCTTGGGAAGCAAGCGGCGCCGGGGTTGCGCTCCTGGGTGAATCCACTGAAGCCGCCTTTGGGGCACTGCAAGCAGTGTCTGACAAGATCGACGATTATTTCCTGCGTTGTCGGCTGAGTGCCTTTGACGCGCGGGCCGGAGATGCACTGAATGCTCCGGATGAAGCCTTCAAGGCACTCGCAACGGATCCTTCGTTGCAATCGGAGTCTATTGCTCGCCTACCGCTGGCGCGGATTGCGTCTGCTGGAAATCTGCCGCTCCGGCGGGGCCTTAACCCGGGCTGGGCTGCCGCGCTCGAAACATTCCGTGCCCAGGTTGTGGTGCCGATTCTGGGAGAGCGCGAGGCATTGATGCCATCTGAGTGGCAGATGCTCAAGGAAAAATTTTCTGGTTATGCTGCCTGGCGTGGCTCCAAACCGGACGGCAACGCAGTAGATGACAGCGTGCGCCAGTTGGAGCAGTTGGCCCGCTATGTACGCGATTTGATGAAGCTGGCCAATAATTTCGTTGCCTTCAAAGATTTTTATACCCGACAGGGAAAGGCTACTTTTCAGACTGGAACACTCTATCTGGATGGCCGCTCGTGTGAACTGTGCATCACCGTGGCGGATCCTGCCAAACATGCTGTGCTGGCGACGCTCTCGCGAATCTGTCTGGTCTATTGCGACTGCATACGCGGGGATCAGAAAATGACGATAGCAGCGGCATTTACTGCTGGGGACTCGGACCAGTTGATGGTGGGGCGTAACGGGGTATTCTATGATCGCCAAGGCAACGATTGGGATGCGACCATCATCAAGATCATCGATCACCCGATCAGCTTGCGTCAGGCCTTCTGGTCACCCTACAAGCGCCTTGCAAAGATGGTTGGGGAGCAGTTGCAAAAGCTTGCGGCAAGCAAGACCAAGGAAAACCAGGATCGGATTGCCCAAGCGGCCACCGATTCGATCAAGAAGGGCGCTTCCACGGCGGCTCCTGCCCATCCGGTTGTAACGCCTGTCCAGCAGGCTTTTGATGTGGGCAAGTTTGCCGGGATATTGGCGGCAGCAGGGCTTGCGGTGGGGGCCATCGGAACAGCCCTGGCTTCGATCGTCATTGGGGTCCTGGCTTTGAAGTGGTGGCAGATGCCACTGGCATTGGCAGGGTTCATGCTGGCCATCTCGGGGCCGGCTGTTATTCTGGCCTGGTTCAAGTTACGTACCCGCAATCTGGGGCCGATACTCGATGCCAACGGCTGGGCCATCAATGCACGCGCTTTCATCAATATTCCTTTCGGTACCTCCCTGACGCACGTTGCTGAGCTTCCGCCCAACGCCGAGCGTTCAGTGATGGATCCCTACGCGGAGAAGAAGCCGCTGGGATGGGTTTTCGCAAGATTGCTGTTGCTGTTGGTCGCAGTCATCGCGATCTGGTGGGTGGTGAGCATGATGCTGTCGTAATCCGGGAAGGGAGGGGCGCGCCCCCCTTCGCGGTATGGCCCAATTACTGTTTGATCGCTTCTACCGAAACCGTGATGGTGACGTCGTCTCCAACATAAGGGGCAAATTTTCCCATATTGAAATCGGTACGTTTGACGTGCGTCACAGCATCAGCACCACATGCATCTTTCTTGATCATGGGATGCGGCATGCACTTGTAGGAAGTGATTTTTAGGACAACCGGTTTGGTGATGCCCTTGAGAGTCAAATCGCCGATCAGCTCATCGGGTGTATCGCCCTTGAACTTGATGGTGTTGGACTTGAACGTGGCCGTCGGGAAAGCACCGGTATCCAGAAAATCTTCTCCCTGGATATGTTCATCAAACTTTGCCGATCCAGTGTTGGCTGAGCGGGTGTCGATGGTGATATCGACCGAACCGGTTTTGGCCGCGGTGTCCAGGATGATTTTTCCGGATACTTTGTCAAACCGGCTCAACTGAGTGCTGTAACCGAGATGGCTATAGGAAAAACGAGCGAAAGTATGGTTGGGGTCGGTGATATAAGTATCGGCTGCCATGGCGGGGACTGTTATGACAGCAGCCAAGGCGAGGGCAAATAATGAGCGTTGCATGGGGTCTCCTTAAGGATTACGCGCAAAAAATAGTACGCACACGAACAATATAGCGCCGAATTGAACCAAAAGCAAGCACCATAATGAATCGGTGGTTTTACGCGTAGAATGGGTCCTATTTGAGCCTGCTTTAATCCCCATGAACCTTTGCCCATCCGGGTCGTGACCATGGATTTCTCTGAACTGAAATCTATCTGTGGCGATTGCACTATCCGCGAGCTTTGCCTGCCCGCCGGTCTTTCCGACGAGGAGGTGATGCTGCTCGATCAGCACATGGCGCATCGCCAGGTCGTCAAGAAAGGTGAGTCGCTCTATCGCACGGGTGACTCCTTCAAATCGCTGTTTGCGGTCAGTACAGGATTTTTGAAGACAAGTATCCTGCATGAAGATGGTCGTGCACAGGTCACGGGATTCCAAATGGCCGGGGAAATTCTGGGGCTTGATGCCATCAGCACCGATCAACACATTTGCGATGCCGTGGCATTGGTGGACAGCATGGTGTGCGAAATTACTTTCGATCGCTTTGAAGAGTTGGGCCAGTTGATGTCCAATCTACAGCACCGCTTCAATAAAACACTCTCGCGCGAAATCGTGCGTGAGCAAGGCATGATGCTGTTGTTAGGTAGTATGAGCGCAGAAGAACGCCTGGCCGCCTTTTTGGGCAGTCTGGCCAAACGCTTTGCAGCGCGTAAGCAATCCGGTTCGGAATTGGTGTTGCCTATGACACGAGAAGATATCGGCAGTTACCTCGGGCTAAAACTGGAAACCGTAAGCCGAATCCTGTCCCGTTTTCATGATCAGCAGCTTCTTGAAGTCAAGGGACGCAGTGTCCGGATTCTTGATCAGGCCGGCTTGAACCAAATGATTGGAGACAGTTGATTTTTTCAACGCCCCTCGGAGAGACGCTGGGCCAGTGCCGGCGGCAGTCCCAGGCTGCAGATCTTGAAAACGGTGCGCCTCCAGTCATAGGGTACGCGACAAAAGGTCAGTGTGCGCAGACGTGGGTCAAATATGGCATAAGCTGCGGCGGTGTTGTGGTCGCGGGGTTGGCCCACAGAGCCTATCGTCGCGACCCAACGGCAGTGATCCGAAAGGGGAATGTCTGCCGCGGGGGTCGGGTGAAATACGCGAGTCCGACCATCAGAGCCTTGATAAAACAGCCTTTGATAGTGCACGTGACCCACGAATGTTTGGGTGGCATCGGTAGCCGCCAGAGACTCGGCGGCATCGTCTTCGTGATTAAGATATTTCCAGGCGCCTGGCTCGGAAGCACTGGCGTGAACCAGCAGCGTATCGCCCATGCGATGAACCAGGGGGAGGCTCCTGATGAAATCACGGTGACGCTGGGCGAGGCGGGGTTGCGTCCATTCGATGCCTTGCCGGCCCATCTCGCTCATTCCCGCAGGGGGGCCTTCCACGGCGGCTTCATCGTGATTGCCAAGCAGGACTGGAGCGCCCTGATCGGCCAACTCACTGAGACGATCCAGCACGGCACAGGGGTCCGGGCCGTAACCCACCAGGTCACCCAGGAAGGCAAACTCGGTGGCACCGTTCTTCCGGGCATGCGCCATGCAGGCTTCCAACGCTTCGATATTGGCGTGGATGTCGGATAACAGGGCAACTTTAGGCATACTTTACGGAGCCGATCCTGAAAAGCCCAAGATTTGATTTAGATCAAATTCATTAATCTGGAAATGATCCATATTACGCCAACCTAGGAGGATTCCATTAAGTTATGGAACTGATTACCCCGGATTTGATGCGCCGGTTTGACATTCCCGGCCCTCGTTACACCTCGTACCCGACTGCCGACAGGTTCATTCCTGATCCCGAGGGAGCTTCCCTGGTCGGCGCGCTGCGGGATCGTGCCTCAGGGCCGACATTGCCCATGTCCCTGTATATTCATGTTCCTTTTTGCGAGTCGGTCTGTTACTACTGTGCCTGTAACAAGGTCATTACCAAGGACCATGGCAAAGCCCGGGATTACCTGCGCTATCTCGAACTGGAAATCAATCAGGTCTCGGGCCATCTGGCAGGACCCCAAGGGCAACTGTCTCCCGTCTCTCAATTGCATTTTGGTGGGGGGTCTCCCACTTTCCTCAGCGATGCCGAACTCTCCGATCTGGTTGCACGTCTGAGGGCCCGGTTCGAGTTTGTCGCGGGCGCCGAATGCTCCATAGAAATCGATCCGCGCACTGTGGATGGTGCGCGGTTAGCCCATATTCGCCAACTGGGTTTCAATCGCGTGAGTTTTGGAGTGCAGGATTTTGACCCGAGAGTGCAGGAAGCCATACACCGCGTCCAACCCTTCGAGCAGGTCGAGGCATTGATGAAGGAAGCGCGTGCATTGCACTTCGATTCCATCAATGTTGATCTGATCTACGGATTGCCGCATCAGGGTCCCACTTCCTTTGCCCGGACACTGGAACAGGTCGTCAGGATTCGACCGGACCGGATTGCCCTTTACGCCTATGCGCATCTGCCGGCACGTTTCAAGCCGCAGCGACGGATCGATGCTCTGGTCCTGCCGGGAGCGGATCTCAAGCTGCGTATGCTGGACCAGGCCATAGAGAAGTTCCTTGAGCAGGGCTACGAATATATCGGGATGGATCACTTTGCCCTGCCGGAGGATCTGCTGGCAAGGGTCAAACGAGAAGGCAAACTGCAACGCAACTTTCAGGGGTATCACACCAACGCGGGTTCCGACCTTGTGGGCTTTGGCGTATCGGCCATCAGTCAGGTGGGGCGTGCCTATAGTCAAAATGTCAAAACTCTGGCGGAATACTACGCGGCGCTGGATCAAGGGCGGCTACCGGTGGAGCGGGGATTGACACTGAACGACGATGACCTGTTGCGCCGCGAAGTTATCATGAGCCTGATGTGTCAGGGGCGAGTAAGCTTTGAGCCACTGGAACGCCGTTACGGTATCCGGTTTGTCGAATACTTTTACGAACCATTGGAACGAATTCGCGAATTCGAGAATTTTGGCCTGGTGGTTCGCAATGCAACAGAAATCGAGGTTAGCAAAGCGGGGTGGTTTTTTGTGCGGGCCGTTGCCATGGCGTTTGACAAGTATCTTTGGCAGCATACTGACCATCATCGTTTTTCAAAAGTGTTGTAGTTGTCTCCTTAAGTGGTCTTTGCCGCCCCCAGCCTCCGCTGCGGGCGGTTTTCTTTTGTAAGGCATCCGGTGTTATCATTCCCGTCGAGACAGAACATAACCATTGGCCAGGGGCACTGGTCGGGATTCGAGCGGAGTACACAATGAAACTGATTACTGCGGTCATCAAGCCGTTCAAGCTGGATGAGGTTCGCGAAGCGTTGTCTGAAGTCGGGATTTCGGGTCTGACTGTGACGGAAGTAAAAGGGTTTGGCCGGCAGAAGGGTCATACCGAACTATATCGCGGCGCTGAATATGTGGTGGACTTCCTGCCCAAAGTAAAGGTTGAGGTAGTGGTGCCTGATGGCGCAGAAGACAAGGCTATTGAGGCTATTGTTCGTTCGGCGCGCACCGGAAAAATCGGCGATGGCAAGATTTTTGTGACGGAAGTCAGTCAGGCTGTTCGTATTCGAACCGGCGAAATCAACGACGACGCAGTTTAATCGGTCATTCCCAAAGCGGCGCGAAGTCGCATCGCTTTTTTCAGTGCCTCGCCTGCGCTGTTTCCCAATACGGTAAAGTGGCCCATTTTTCGGCCCGGACGCGGGGCCTGCTTGCCGTAAAGATGCAGCTTGGCATTCGGTTCCTGAAAAATCACTTCCCAAGGTGGCGTTCCATTGGCCCAGAGATCCCCCAACAGGTTGACCATGGCTGCCGGTCGCAGCAGTTCGGGGTTGCCCAGCGGCAGTCCGCACAGGGTGCGTACTTGTTGCTCGAACTGGCTGGTAACGCAGGCATCTAGCGTGTAGTGCCCGCTGTTGTGCGGACGTGGCGCCATTTCATTGACCAGTAGGGTATCGAATCCGGTAACAAAAAACTCCACTGCCAGGATGCCGACGTAGTCCAGCCGGTCTGCGATGTCCGAAGCAATTTTGCAGGCGCGGGCTGCCAATTCGACGCGAATTCTCGCCGGTGCAATGGTGATCTCCAAAATGCCATTCTGGTGGCGATTTTCCGCCACAGGCCAAAGCATGATCTGGCCATCCGCACCACGAGCGAGCAGCACAGAAATTTCCAGACGCAGAGGGACGAGGGTTTCGATGACAACAGGCAGCAAGGAAGGTTGATCGGCCAGAGCCTGCAGGGCTTCGTCGGCAGATCGTACCCGGACCTGTCCTTTGCCATCGTAACCAAAGCGTGCCGTCTTGATAATGGCGGGGTATTTGATGTTGGCGATGGCCCGATGAAACGCCTCAGGAGTGCGTGCAACCACAAATGGCCCCACAGGAATTCCGTTGTCGCGGAAGAACGATTTTTCCAGAATTCGGTCCTGGGCAATAGCGACTGCACTGGCTGCAGGGCGCACCGGACAGTGTCTGGCCAGGTCGTCTAAAGAGGACGCTGGGGCATTTTCAAATTCCGTGGTAACCGCGGCACAAGTTTGTGCAAGGATGTCGAGTGCTGCGGCGTCATCATAAGGGGCACATAGATGGCGCGTGGCAAAATGAGCGGCTGGGGCGTTTGGGTCAGGATCAAGCACAACCACGTCATAGCCCATGGTTCGAGCTGCGGTAGCAAACATCCGACCCAACTGACCGCCACCCAAAATGCCCAGGGTGGTATGTTGGTCGCTCATCATTCAGGAGGCAACGTCATTGCACGTACGGTACTGACAAGTTCGGCGCGATAGTCATCCAGTTGCTTCAAGAGCGCAGGGTTGTTGCGAGACAGCATGCTGATGGCGAAAAGAGCCGCATTGGTGGCACCCGCTTCACCGATAGCAAAAGTAGCCACGGGAATTCCCTTGGGCATCTGAACGATGGACAGGAGAGAATCCTGACCGGCCAGACTGGTGCTGGGTACCGGAACCCCCAGCACGGGAAGGGTGGTTTTGGCAGCCAGCATTCCCGGCAAATGGGCTGCCCCGCCGGCTCCGGCAATGATGCAAGCGAGACCGCGAGTGCGCGCCTGGGTTGCGTATTCGAACATTAGGTCTGGTGTGCGATGGGCCGAGACCACGCTGGATTCGTAAGGAATGCCAAAACGTTCCAGCATTCGGGCGGCATGTTCCATGACGCTCCAATCGGAGTTGCTGCCCATCACAATCCCAACCAATGGTTCGGCCATGGCAGATTCAGTCCACCAAACCACGCGCCTCGGCCACCTGGCCGCGGTAGGAATCGAAAATGAAGCGTAGGGCATCCGCCATGCTCACTTGAGGCGCCCATTCCAGGTCGGCCTGGGTATTGGTGATTTTGGGTACACGATTCTGCACATCCTGATACCCCTTGCCGTAGTATGCCTCGGACGTCGTCTCCACCAGCTTCACGCGCTGTGCCGTCTCGCGGTACTCCGGGTATTCCAATGCCAGCTTCAGCATCATCTGGGCCAATTCCTTGACCGAGTAATTGTTGACAGGATTACCCACGTTGTAGATTTTTCCGCTGGCCACACCGTTTTTATTCTCGATGATCTTCATTAAAGCCGAGATCCCATCATCAATATAGGTGAAGGCGCGTTTTTGCGTGCCCCCATCCACCAGCTTGATGTTTTCGCCGCGCACGATATGTCCGAAAAATTGGGTGATGACGCGCGAGCTGCCCTCCTTGGGGGTGTGGATGCTGTCGAGTCCGGCACCGATCCAGTTGAAGGGGCGGAACAATGTAAAGTCCAGGCCGTCCTGCATGCCATAGCCCCAGATCACGCGGTCCATCAGCTGCTTGCTGCAGGAATAGATCCAGCGCTGCTTTTCGATGGGGCCCAGAACGAGATCGGAGTGATCGGGGTCAAACTCGCTATCGCGACACATGCCATACACTTCGGAAGTGGATGGAAAGAGGATGCGTTTCCTGTGCTTGACGCAACTGCGCACGATCGGCAGGTTGGCTTCGAAATCCAGTTCAAATACCCGCAGTGGCTGTTGTACATAAGTCGCCGGGGTTGCAATGGCCACCAGCGGCAGAACCACATCACATTTTTTGATGTGGTACTCGATCCATTCCTTGTTGATCGTGATATCGCCTTCAAAGAAATGGAAACGCGGGTGGTCGAGCAAGTCGGATACCCGTTCGCTCTGCATGTCCATCCCATAGACGTCCCAGTCGGTGTTGTTGAGAATCCGTTGACTAAGATGGTGGCCAATGAATCCATTGACCCCGAGAATCAGAATTTTTTTCATGTGATCCAGCCGCAAATTAAACGGCGATTATACCAGACCGAAGGAGCCAGACCTCAGGGGCCCCTTCGGTCTGGCCCCATTCAATCCTGGGGATGCACACCATGGGGAAAACGTCGTTGGAATGTCAAAGCGTCCAGAGGTTGCCCACCCAGCTCCATTTTCAGAATGTAGAGCGGCTCGCCATCTCCACCCGTAGTGCGGGCTATGGCGTTGTGGTTCTCCTGCAGGCTGGTACGCAGGATGCGTGCGGTTTGGCCCTCAAGGATGGTGAATGCACCGGGATAGGGAGGGGCCACCCCGCGCACGAGGTTATGGATCGTGCGGGCCGGTTGACGCCAGTCAATGCGTCCCTCTTCAGGACGGCGTCCGCGATAGTAGGAACCTGCGGCCAAATTTTGGGCTCGGTGGAGGGCCTGCCCTGCGATCAAAGGCCCCAATGCATATTTCAAGGCTTTTACCCCCGCGTTGGCGACTTGCTGGAAAACGTCAAATGCCGTGTCATCCGGTCCGATGCTCACGCGCTCTTGCGCCACGATGGCCCCCTGATCTGGTTTGACGGTCATGGCATGGAGGGTGGCACCGGTTTCGGTTTCGCCCAGAATGACCGCCCAGTTGATGGGAACCCGACCACGAAACTTTGGCAGCAGCGACCCATGCAGGTTATAGGCGCCCCGGCTGGGCAAAGCCAGCAACCCGGCACCCAGCATGTGGCGGTAATAAAAGGAGAACAGAAATTCTGGATTGAGTTCGCGAATTGTTTCGACAGTGGCCAGATCATTGGGATCGTCCGGGGTAATAAGCGGAATATGGTGCGTCCGGGCGAGATCGGCAACGCTTTCAAACCAGATATTTTCTTTGGGGTCGTCGCGGTGCGTCACCACGAGAGGGACTTCAATGCCGTACTCCAGAAGCACCCCAAGACAGCGCGCGCCAATCGTGTGATACGCAAAAACGACGGCGCGCGTCATGCGGCAATCATCCCTGAGGCGTCTCCCCTGAATGAGGGTTATTGCCGGGTGGCGCTTCCAGGATGGCTTCGATCAGGAAGCGGGGGCGACCGCGGACTTGTTGGTAGATACGCCCGACGTACTCGCCCAGTAGCCCAATACCGAACAAGAGGATGCTGATCAGGAAGAACGTGATGGCGAACAGGGTAAACAGACCTTCGGCTTCCGGCCCGACGATCAGACGCCGAATGAACAGATACACCACAAACAAGCCTGACAGCAGCGACAATACCATGCCCAATAAGGAAAACAGCTGTAGGGGCATGACGGAAAATCCGGTCACGAGGTCGAAGTTGAGTCGTACCAAGCTGTACAGAGAATACTTGGATTGGCCTACGGCTCTTTCTTCGTGCTTCACTTCCACCTCGGTTGGATTGGATGAGAACGTGTGGGCCAGTGCCGGAATGAACGTATTGACTTCATTGCAGGAGGCAATGGCGCGGACAATCTTGCGATCATAGGCCCGCAGCATGCAGCCTTGATCCGTCATCTGGATCCGCGTGATGCGTTCGCGCAGGCGGTTCATCAGGCGCGAGGCCCAACGCCGCCAGGTACTGTCCTGGCGGTTCTGGCGAATGGTTCCCACGTAATCGTAACCGGCATCCATGGCAGCGAGCAGTTTGCCGATTTCTTCCGGAGGGTTTTGCAAATCGGCGTCCAGCGTCACGATGCGATCGCCGCGGGCCTGTTCAAATCCAGCCACGATGGCCATGTGTTGACCGTAGTTGCCCTTGAGAAAGACGATTCGGGTGTCTCCAGGGCGTTTTTCGAACTGGCGCCGCAACAGGGCGGCTGAGCGATCCGTACTACCATCATTGATAAAAACGACCTCGTAGGGCCTCTGCAGCGCATCCAGGGCAGGATAGAGACGATCGAACAGGGTCTGAAGGCCCTCCTCTTCGTTATAGACCGGAATGATGACCGAAAGATCGGGATTGGACATGGTGAATTACCGTTTGGCAGCGTGGAGGACGGTACGGAACTCATGGCAGACCCGATCGACATCAGCCTCATTGAGCGTCGGGTAGAGCGGTAGCGTAATGGTTTCCCGGGCAATACGCTCGGCGTGAGGGAAATCTCCCTCACGGTATCCCAACTGGCGGTACCGGGTGGTAAGGTGCACGGCTTCATATGAAATTCCGGTCCCAATGCCCCGTGCCATCAGGGCATCCATAATCTGTTTGCGGGATAGGGTTAATTGGTCGAGCGGCAGCAGGGGAGCAAAAAAGTTCCAGCTGTGGCCTGTGTCTCCACGCGCCGGCAGTTGGCACGGCGGGTCGGTCTGCAACTGCTCGAAATAACGGGCCACCAGTTGTTGGCGGCGCGCAGTGAACTCGTCCAGGCGCGCCAATTGCAGGAGGCCCAAGCGCGCGTTGACATCGGGCAGGTTATACTTGCCCCCCAACACAGTGACGTCCCGGGTGCCGTCCGGATTGCGCGAGATGCCATGGAAACGGTATTGCTCGGCCACGCGGGCTTCGGATTCCTCGGCAAAAACCAATGCACCACCCTCGATGGTGGTCATGTTTTTGTTGGGATGAAAACTAAAACTGGCGATATCTCCAAAACTGCCGATGCGTTTCCCTTTCCAGCGGCTGCCAATGGCCAGGGCAGCGTCTTCGATAACGCGCAGATTGGTGTCCCCCGCAAGTTCGTAAAGTGCGTCCATATCCAGTGGAAGGCCTGCAAAATGGGTAGGCATGAGGGCACGGGTGCGTGGATTGATGGCTGCGACGGTAGCCTCCAGATCCATGTTGCGCGTTACCGGGTCTACATCCACGAATACCGGCTTGGCGCCAGTTCGGGCTATCGCGTTAGCGCAGGAAAAAAAGGTTTGGGCCGGCATGATGACTTCATCTCCGGAGCCAATCCCCACTGCGAGGAGCGCCACTTCCATGGCTGCTGTGGCCGAAGCCACCACGCGGACCGGCCGGCCCCCATGAGCTTCGGACAAGGCTTTTTCAAAGGCCAGTACTTGGGGCCCCGAGGTGATCCAGAGCGAGCGCAAGGTATCGGCAACGGCGTCCACCATCGTCTCATCAATTGTGGGGCGTGAAAAAGGCAGGAAGGGTTTGGACCCGTTGGAATCAGCTGCGTGCAATGAGGAACACTCCCAGAATAACAACAAAAATTCCGGCCAGGCGCAAAGCGGAGAATGATTCTCCCAACAGCCAGTATGCCGCAGCAGCATTGACGACGTAGCCGATGGAAAGCATCGGATAAGCCATGGATACGGGCACACGCGATAATGCCAGTATCCAGACCACCAAGCTTACGGCATAACACATCAAGCCGCCCAGAATATGAGGCTCTGTGGCCAGTTGCCAGCCAATGGGAAACAGGTTGCGCCATTCAAAATCAAAATGGCCGATAGCGTTGGTGCCGGCCTTCAGCAATAACTGGGCAATGGCGTTGAGCAAAACGCCGGTCAGGATCAGGGAAAAACTGGCAAGGCTCATATGCGCGCCACTATAACACGGCGGGGGTCCCTGAAAATCATGCGCATGGGCACACCACTGGCCGCGAGAAGCTCGAAGGTTGGTGGCGCCATGATGGCGCGCGCGCCGGGTTCATTCAACCACAGGTTGCGGAATGCGTTCAGGGTAGGAATGGCTTGCCAGGGTTCGAGCGTCAGGCCAAAAGCCAGCTCGTCCTGGAAGGCCACTAATACCACAGTGCGATGCAGGTAGTAGTCGAGGGTTTGATCATAGGTGCCGATGCTGTAGATATGGGAAGCCGCTTTAAATTCCGCAGCATAATCCATGGCGATGCGATGGCTGGAGGTGACATCGGACAGGGTTTCGCTCCCCTGCATCAGGGTCTGGACCGCAATCAAGGATGTCAGGGCCAGCGCTGTGAGTGCTTTCAAGGTCTGGTCACGCCAGCGCAAGGCCAGACATACCCCGATGATCATGGCCACGCTGGCCGACAGGATCCACGTGGCAAATTGCCGGTAGGGCTCCACCAGATCCTCGTCAATATCCGGGTGGATCCCCCATTGTGCTGCCAGATCGGGAAACCGCAACACGGCGGCAGCAAAGGCCAGCGTTCCGGCCCACAGCAGGCCAAGCCACAAGGGACTGTAAGACATTCCGGGGCGCTGTGCCAGGGTACGTCCCATCAACAGGGCAACGGCTGGGAAAGCTGGCAGAATGTAGGAGGGCAACTTGGACTCAGACAGGCTGAAAAACAGCAACACAAATAATGCATAGAGCGCCAGAAAACGCTGGGGAGAAAAAGTTCGTGAGTGAAATCCACGCAGCGGGCGAATCACGCTGGTGTAAAGCAGTCCAGTCCAGGGCAATAATCCGGCGAGCAGAATCGGAATGAAATACCAGAAGGGTTCCGCGCGATTGTGAACGGTGCTGGTAAAGCGTTCGAAATGTTCATGGATGAAGAAGAAGTGGAAGAATTCCGGATGCTGGGTCCCACATAAGAGAAACCAGGGCGCGCCCAGCGCCAAAAAAATCAGGACGCCGCGTATCGGGTCCAAGCGCCGCCAGGGCGAGGTATCCCGGGTCCACAGGAAATACAGGATTAAAGCACCGCCCGGTATGGCCAATGCCATCAGGCCTTTGCTCAGTACGGCTGCAGCAGTGCCCGCCCAGGCCAGCATCATCCAGCGACGGTCTTCCACCTGGGCAAGCAAAAAAGCGCAGACGGAGAGGGTCATCCAGACGCTTACCCCCATGTCGAGGGAGTTGATGTGACCGAGCACAGCGTAATACAAGCTGCTGATCAGGACCAGGGCGGCCCATTTTCCGCTGCCATGGCCAAACAGCCGGTCACCGGTTCGCCACACCACCCAGACCCCCAGCAGTCCCATCAGTGCTGTCCACAAACGGGCGGCCAGCGCGGTCGGGCCCAGCAATTGGATGCTTTCTGCCGTGGCCCAATATTGCAGTGGAGGTTTTTCGAAGTAAGGAATGCCGTTTAAACGGGGGGTGATCCAGTCGCCCGAGACGGCCATTTCCCGCGCAATTTCGGCATAACGTCCTTCGTCAGGCCGGGTGATGCTGCGCGTGGCGAGACCCAACCCCCAGAGCAGGACAAACAACAGCGCGACGACCAGAGGGCGTTTCATGCTGGCGGAGCAAGATTCTCCAGGTAGCGCTGGGCATCGAGCGCTGCCATGCAGCCCGTGGCAGCACTGGTGACGGCCTGGCGGTAAACGTGGTCTTGTACATCGCCGGCGGCAAAGACGCCGGGAATACTGGTTTGAGTAAAGCCCCCGTTGCGACCGGTCTGGGTGACGATATAACCGTTCTCCATAGTCAGTTGGCCAGCGAACAGTTCGGTGTTGGGGCGATGTCCGATGGCGATGAAAACGCCCTTGAGCGGAATCTCCGAAGTCTGGTTGTCCCGCGTGTTTTTGATACGCATCCCGGTGACTCCGCTGGCGTCACCCAGAACCTCTTCGAGAGTATGGTTCCACAGCACGCGCACATTGCCGGTACGTGATTTCTCCAGCAACTGGTCGACCAGAATGGGCTCTGCCCGGAGTTTGTCGCGGCGATGAACCAGGGTTACGCTGCGTCCGATATTGCTGAGATAGAGTGCCTCTTCTACCGCCGTGTTTCCTCCGCCGATGACGGCCACATCCTCACCTCGATAAAAGAACCCATCGCAGGTGGCGCATCCCGAAACGCCGCGGCCCATGAAAGCCTCTTCGGAGGGAAGGCCCAGATACAGGGCAGAGGCGCCTGTGGCAATGATCAATGCATCGCAGGTGTAAGTGCCGTTGTCCCCTTGCAAGGTGAAGGGGCGAGAGAGCAGATCGGCCCGATGGATATGGTCAAAAATGATTTCGGTATGGAAGCGTTCAGCGTGTTGCTGAAAGCGTTGCATCAGGTCCGGTCCTTGAATTCCCATGGCATCAGCAGGCCAATTGTCTACATCGGTGGTGGTCATTAATTGTCCGCCCTGGGACAGCCCGGTAACCAGTACGGGTTTGAGGTTGGCACGTGCGGCGTAGACGGCCGCCGTGTAACCCGCTGGACCCGAGCCCAGAATCAGTAAAGGGCAATGGCGAGGAACGCTATTCATGATAAGACACCTGCAAAAGGTGCAAAGTATAACATCCGACAGAAAGGCTATAATCCGCGCATGTCTTCTTCTCATGTTCCATCAAAGTTGGCTCGTCTGCTGCGTGAAGCCCTGTTAGGTCTGGTGGTTTTGGCCGCAGCATATCTGGCCATGGTGTTGATAACCTACCATCGCAGCGACCCAGGCTGGTCGGTGGGTGCGGCCTCCAGTGTCATTTCCAATTCGGGGGGGCGCATCGGGGCCTGGACATCCGATTTACTGCTCTACCTGTTTGGCTATTCGGCAGCCTGGTTTGTCGTGGCCCTGATCCTTCTGGTTTGGCGAGGCTATCGCGCCATTGCTTCCGACCGGGAAAAGGAAATTGGCATTCAACAACCGGTGCGCAGCCGTCACTGGCTACTCGCCATGGCCTGCGGATTTTGGCTGCTGCTTTTCACCAGTGCGGCTATCGAAGCCATGCGTTTTGCCGGGACTCAGTTTGAATTGCCGCTCCAGCCGACTGGGGCTGGGGTCTGCAGTGGCGCTGGGGGGGTCGTAGGATGCGAGTTCGCCGACATGGCTGCAATCGCCCTTGGGGTGAGTGGCGCGCTGATGCTTTTTCTCACGGGATTTGCCATCGGTTTTTCATTGCTGACAGGATTATCGTGGATTCTGATGGCTGAATGGATCGGCACCCGGGTGGAACAGGGCACGTTGGGGGCTATTGCCTGGATGCGCGCCTGGCAGGATCGCAGAGTAGGGCGGAAAGCCGAAGAGGCGCGTGAGGCAGTTGTGGAGGAAGCCCGCAAGCAGATGGATACCCAGGTCCCCCTGATGATTGCGGCGCCAGTGGTACAAATTCCCCAGTCCACCCGGGCGATCAAGGAAAAGCAGGCGTCGCTGTTTCGCAACTTGCCCGATTCTGATCTGCCCCCCTTGTCCTTGTTGGACCAGCCCGATGTCCAAAGTGAAACTGTTTCAGCGGAGATGCTCGAATTCACTTCCCGCCTGATCGAGCGCAAGCTCGCTGACTTCAACGTGGAAGTCAAGGTGTTGGCCGCTTATCCCGGACCAGTGATCACCCGTTATGAGATTGAACCGGCCGTGGGGGTGAAGGGCAGCCAGATTGTCAATCTGGTCAAGGACCTGGCGCGCGCCTTGTCGGTTGGCAATATCCGGGTAGTGGAAATTATTCCCGGCAAAAGCTGCATGGGACTCGAGATTCCCAATCCCCGGCGCGAAGTCGTGCGCCTGTCTGAGATTATCGGTTCGGAAGCCTATGGGGACATGGGGTCCTCCCTGACCCTGGCTATGGGCAAGGACATCGCTGGCAACCCGGTGGTAGTGGATCTGGCCAAAATGCCGCACCTGCTGGTGGCCGGGACTACCGGGTCGGGCAAATCGGTGGCCATCAATGCCATGATTCTGAGCCTGTTGTACAAATCCACACCACAACAGGTTCGTCTGATCCTGGTGGATCCCAAGATGCTCGAGCTCTCGGTGTATGACGGTATCCCGCACCTGTTGGCCCCAGTGGTAGTGGACATGAAAGAGGCCGCTCATGCCCTGCAGTGGTGCGTCGCGGAGATGGATAAACGCTATAAGCTGATGTCGGCGCTCGGGGTGCGCAATCTCGCGGGTTACAATCACAAGGTACATGAAGCCGAAAAGTCCGGTGAAAAACTTACCAACCCATTTACCCTGACACCGGAAGATCCGGAGCCCTTGTCCCAATTGCCCCACGTCGTCGTGGTTATCGATGAGCTGGCGGACCTCATGATGGTGGTCGGCAAGAAAGTGGAAGAGATCATTGCAAGAATCGCCCAAAAAGCCCGTGCTGCGGGTATCCATCTGGTGGTCGCCACCCAGCGCCCTTCGGTGGATGTGATCACGGGGCTGATCAAAGCCAATATTCCCACGCGTGTTTCTTTTCAAGTATCAAGCCGCGTGGATTCACGTACCATCCTCGACCAGATGGGCGCAGAAGCATTGTTGGGGCAGGGGGACATGCTTTACCTGCCCACCGGGGCGGGTTATCCGCAACGGGTCCACGGGGCCTATGTGGCCGACCATGAAGTACACCGTGTGGTGGAGTTTCTCAAGGAGCAGGGCCAACCGGCTTATGTGGAAGGCCTGTTGGATGGTGGGGCAGCCGCTGCTGCCGAACTGGAGCTGAGCGGTGGGGAGGATGCTGCGGGGAGTGAGAAGGATCCGCTCTACGACCAGGCCGTGGCGATTGTGTTGCAATCACGGCGCGCTTCGATCTCCTTGATACAACGTCATTTACGTATTGGTTATAACCGGGCAGCGCGCTTGATCGAAGACATGGAACGCGCAGGGCTGGTTTCTTCCATGGCAACCAATGGCAACCGTGAAGTATTGGCGCCGGGAAGAAGCGAATGATGGATTGTCGGCGATGTCATAACGCAGTGGTGGCCTTTGTAATGGTTGCCGTGGC
Organism: Betaproteobacteria bacterium; assembly: GCA_028870615.1. GTDB lineage: Bacteria > Pseudomonadota > Gammaproteobacteria > Burkholderiales > Ferrovaceae > JAJZRV01. The sequence goes on along the minus strand of JAGWPH010000190.1, from coordinate 803 downwards.
TACGGGCCCAGCCTGGGGAAGTGGACTGGACCGGCTTCGGAGCTTTGTTCAGGATACGCAAATGGGGCAGGCGCAATTTACCCAAACCAGCATCAATGCCAAGGGGCCCTCCAATGGCGCCAGTAGCAGTGGTGTGTTCCAGTTTTCACGCCCCGGAAAATTTCGCTGGGAATATCAAAAGCCCTACCCGCAAACCATTGTGGGGGATGGTCATACCCTATGGATCTGGGATCCTGATCTCAAGCAGGTTACCCGCAAGCAGTTGAAGGAGAGCCTGGGCTCTACGCCAGCGGCCATTCTGGCGGGCGACAATGCCCTGGAAAAAGGTTTTCGCCTGGAAGATGGAGGGAGCACCGAAGGTCTGGAATGGGTTGTTGCAACGCCTAAAATCCACGATTCCGGTTTTGATCGGATCCGATTGGGTTTTGACTCCTCATCCCTTGCGCGTATGGAGCTGCAGGATAGCTTTGGTCACGTTATCAGCATCCTCTTCACCCAATTCAACAAAGCGCCGCATTTCGCACCGGACACGTTTCGGTTCACCCCACCCGCAGGCGCGGACGTCATTCAGTGATTTGATTTTTATGCTCCCAACCGGGATAATCGCCGGTTCGGGGTGTAGCGTAGCCTGGTAGCGCGCCTGGTTTGGGACCAGGATGTCGGGAGTTCAAATCTCTCCACCCCGACCAGATTTTAAGATGTTCCTGACAGGTGCCCGTAGCTCAATCGGATAGAGCACCAGCCTTCTAAGCTGGGGGTTACAGGTTCGATTCCTGTCGGGCACACCAATACGGTAAGATGTT